>NZ_JACSMC010000049.1:0-13205 GCF_018618435.1 Exiguobacterium sp. s150
TGAACGAGGATCGGTCCGCGCACGGAAAAAAGCGCTAGAGCCCGCCGAGCCCAGCGAACCTAAAAAGAAGGTGAGCAAGGTGAGCCGGACCGATCCCGAGGCGGGCTATATGTATCGGACCCGGAAGCCGGAAGGCTTCTTTTGGCTCGTCCACCGAACGGTCGACGCAAAGTATAACTTCATCGTCGATGCCTACGTCACGCCGGGGAACGTGCATGACAGTACCGTCTATCTGGAGCGTCTAGACTACATTCTTCAGCATTTCGCCTTCCCGCTCGAGGCGGTGGCGCTCGACGCGGGCTATTTCTCAACGGAGATCGCCAAGTCGCTCGTCAATCGTGGCATCTATAGCGTCATCTCGAGACGCCGCTTCGGCGGCAAGAAAGGGAAGTTCCGAAAGTCCAAATTCACCTACCTCGCGGATGAGGACGCCTATCGCTGCCCGGCCCGCCAAATCCTCCGTTACAGCACGACGACCCGCCAAGGATACCGTCAATACGTGTCCGACCCGAAAGTCTGTCAAGACTGCCCGCTCCTCGAAAAATGCATGGAGAACGAGACGAACCGTCGGATCATCACGCGCCATTTGGACGAGCCGTTCCTCGAAGCGGTGAACAGAAATCGATTGACCGCATCCGGTCAATACCTATACCGTCTCCGGCCACAGACCGTGGAGCGCTCGTTCGCTGACGCGAAGGAGCTTCATGGGCTCCGTTTCACGTTCTACCGTGGGCGTGAGGCGGTCCAGCGCGCCAACCTGGTGGCAGCCACCGCACAAAACATGAAGAAGCTGGCCAACCTGTTGGCCTGGAGAGACCGTGTACATACCATTTTTTCAATCTTGTGCCGGGCAGAGCGCCTCAAGCTCATCGAACCTAAAAAAGACGAACCAATCCGCGAAAAGCGAATTGGTTCGTCAACAGCCTGTGGACTGAATCTTTTTCAGTCCTATTTTTTTGCTTATAACTTTTAAGAATTATAGTGAAAAGAATTCTACTTGATCAATAGAATTGCTCAAAACTCCAAAGTATTGAACGTGAATTCCTAATACTGTAAAATAAGGGTGATACGCATAATCAATACTTATGTTCAAAATATGTGCTTTAAACTGGTGTAAAGAGGTGATTTTATTGAAATATGGTTACGCTAGGGTAAGTGCAATCCATCAGGATTTAGAATTACAGTTGCAGCAATTAAAGAAGGAAAACTGCGATCAAATTTTCTCTGAGAAATTTACTGGTACAAATAAAAAGCGAGCGGAATTTCAAAAATTAATCAATCTCTTGCAAGAAGGAGACACATTGGTAGTTACAAAATTAGACCGCTTTGCTCGGAGTACGCAAGATGCTTTAGAAATCATTAAAGATTTCTTTAATAGGAATATTAAAGTCTATGTACTAAATATGGGCATTATTGAAAATACACCAACCGGCCGTCTAATTTTTACGATTTTTTCCGCCTTTGCTGAGTTTGAAAGAGATATGATTGTAGAACGAACCCAAGAAGGAAAAATGTTGGCCAAGCAGAATCCTGATTTCCGAGAGGGAAGACCAAAAAAATTTTCAAGGCAGCAAATTAATCATGCCTTATCATTACTAGAAAATCATTCGTATAAACAAGTTGAAGATATGACTGGGATTTCAGTATCTACGCTTGTACGAGCTAAAAAGAAAAAAAGGGCAGAGAAAATTATAGAAAAGGAACTTACTTAATAAGTACTATTGGTGTAAACAAATTTAATATAAACAATTCAAGAAGTGAGAACTTCCGTTTGATTGGATTATTAAATAATATGGCGATTCATGTAAAATGGAAATTATAGATACGATTTACCTAGTGATTTTGAAACGAGGGATTTTTAATGGAATATTCAGCTGGTTTTACGAGCGAAGGATGGTTTCAACAAGAAATTGAATATGTTTTAAATCAACTTCACAAAGGCTTTAGCCGCCAAGAAATAAAAAGTAAAGTAATTGAGGATAATGTTTTCTTATTAAGAAGTGAGTCGGCAATTAGTAAAAGATTTCAAATGGTTTATCGTAGAGCAAAGACATTACATCCAACATTATTTGAATACTATTTCAATGGTACTAATTCTGATCAAAAAGTACTGTTATTATATAGTTTCCTTAAATGTTATCGATATGCTTACGAAAATTTTTATGAATTGATTGTTTATCGTTATCAACATAAAAATAGAGACTTACGGGTTTCAGATCTGAGCTTTTACATGGAAGAAAAGGAGCAACAATCAGAAAAAATCGCAAACTGGCATACAGCTACAAGAAAGAAAATCAATAGTACACTTCTATTATTTTACAGAAAAAGCAGTATGATTGAATTAGTGGACGATGGGTATAGAATCTCTACTTTACATGTGAGTCAAGCTCTCAAAGAGTGTGCTGAACAACAGGACGATTTGTTAAAAGCATTAATAACCTTAAAGGCAGGTGGTTAAGAGTGACTATATATAAACGATTAGAACAAATGGAAGATCGTATAAATGAAGAAGGGTTTACAACACCGAAAGGGATTGGAAATGAAGTTCCACATTTTGTTTTTGATTATCCAGCTGAAGAAGAATTAATAGTACGTACATATGTCGAGGGATTATTAAGAAGAACGTCGTTGAACATTATAGAAATCAATCTTTTTGAATTCCTTATTAGCTTATTTGAAGATGATTTAGAAGAACTAATCACTATTGCTGAAGAAGAAGGCTATGTGGAGCTTTCTCAAGCTATTCAAACTGTTTTAGAAGATCAAGATTTGTTGGTGAACGCATTCATTGAAAAAGCGAATAACGTGGAATTGATTTTTATAACAGGTGTAGGAACAGTACATCCATTTATTCGCTCAAGTCATTTACTTAAAAAACTATCTAACCATGCATTTAGAATACCGCTTATATTATTTTATCCGGGTTATTTTTCAGGGGTAGATTTACGTCTATTTAACAAATTCCGACATGAAGATGAATACCAAATTACAAGGATTTCATAAGGAGTAGGAACAATGATTATTAAAGAGATTTTTGAGAAGAAAATTGACCGACCAATTAATGGTGTTGTGCAAGCAGGTCAAATTGATGAAAATACAATACAAACAGAATTAGAAGAATACGTTGTCACAGCAGAAATTTTAGATAGCTTAAAAGGGTTTTATAAAAATTATGAGAAGGCTTATACAACTCCAACCAAAAATGTTGGTGTGTGGATTTCTGGTTTCTTCGGTTCCGGTAAATCACATTTCCTCAAAATTCTATCATATTTATTGGATGGTAAGAAAGTGGGAAATAAATCACCATATGAATACTTTAAAGATAAAATTTCTGATGTCACACTTTTAGAAACAATGTCTCGGATAGAATCAAAACCCTCAGATGCATTGTTATTTAATGTTGGTTCTGAAGCAGGAGCCAGTGCAGCGCGTGGAACGAAAGAAAGTATTATCGAAATCATCTTACGTATTTTTAATGAACATTTAGGTTATTCCAATACGCTATGGGTAGCAGATTTTGAACGACAACTAGCTAGTGACCAAAAATATGATGCTTTCTGTTCGAAAATTGAAGAGTTGTATGACGAAAAATGGCAGGATTTCCGTACTAAATTCCGCTTGAGGTATGCAAAAATTATTGCATCACTTTGTGAAATTGGCTATGAACAAGAAACAGCGGATTTCCTAGTAAAATCAGCACAAAAGGAATTTTCGATTTCAGCTGTTCAATTAGGAGAGCTTGTTGCACAATATTGTAAATCTAAAGGTTCTGAATATCGATTAATCTTTTTAATTGATGAAGTTGGTCAATATATCGGTACAGACAATAACCTTATGCTTGATTTACAAAACGCTGTTGAAGAAATTGGTGCTGCTGCGATGGGACAAGCATGGATTGCTGTTACTTCTCAGGAAAAGATTAAAGACGTCTCTAATATGAATGCAGCCAATACAAAAGACTTTTCGAAAATTCAAGGAAGATTTGAAACACGGATTAATTTATCGAGTTCAGATACAGATGAAGTTTTAAAACGTCGATTATTAGAAAAGACAGAAACAGCTTCGAAAACACTAGAGTCCATTTTTGAACCGAATGAGCAATTAATTCGTAATCGTCTTTCTTTTGATAAAGATCGAACACAATATCGCTCAGGCTATCGTTCAACAAATGAATTTGTCGAAACATATCCATTTGTACCTTATCAAGTGGATTTATTGCAAGCAGTATTAGAGAAAATTGGTATACATGGTGAAGGAAGTTCCTACGCTTCAAGAGGGGAACGTTCATTATTAAAAGCTTTCCAAGAAGCAGCGATATACAATGGCCAAGAAGAGATAGGCAATTTAGTAACGATGGCGGAGTTTTATCCAACGATTCGTCAACATTTAGAATCAGCTATCGTACAGACGATTTCGAGAGCTGAAAACCGTGCAAAAAACTCGGAAGGTCTTGTTGAATATGATGTTGATGTATTAAAAGTATTGTATTTGATTAAAGGAATAGACCACATTAAAGCAACACCCAATAATATTTCAACACTTTTATTAGAAAGTATTCAGTCTGAAAAAAATGAACTTGTCATTAAAGAATCGTTAAACCGTCTAGAGCAAACGATGTTTATTGAAAAGCACGCAGATGGAACATACTCATTTTTATCAGATGAAGAGCAAGAAATAAATAAAGAAATTCGTAATGTTGATGTTAATGCTATCAAGATTAAAGAAAGATTGGGCGATACATTTTTTGAGAAAATGTATCCAAATGCTAAATATAACTATCAAAAGGGAATGCTTTTTGATTACAATAAACGTTTTGATAACTATGCAAAAACAAATATGAAATATCCGTTAACAATGCAAGTCATTACGGGTGGGTTAACCCCTACAGAAGCTGCTTTACAGGCAGTAGAAGGGCAAATGGTTATTTATTTAAATGAGGAATTAATTGCCGAGGCAGAAGAAGCTATTCGTATTTCTGAACAGATCCGCCGTTATGTGAATTTAAAACGTAATCCAAGTACAACACAGGCGCAACATCGTATTTATGACGCGAAAATGGAGAGTATTGGTGACTACGAGGTAAAGGCAGAAGAATTATTACGAAAAGCTTGTGAAGAAGCAACAATTTTCATTCAAATGCAGGAGCGTACATTCCGAGGCAGTTTTGAAAAGCAAGTATCAGACGCCTTCGATATGTTAATCCAAAACACGTACAAGTATTTAGAATACATTGATGAACCAATTCAAATGAAAACATTCAAAGAACAATGGAGAATCCTAGCTGAGAAAGGTATTTCAAATGATTTACTAGGCGAAATAGGTAATGTAAAAGCTTATAACGAGGTATTACGCTATTTAGATGAACTCATTCGTTTGCATATGAAACCATCGTTAAAGGATGTTATTGATAAATATAATCAGGTCCCTTATGGCTGGAGTGACTACGATACAATCGGCATTGTCCTAGCTTTAATGCACTCCGGTAAAGTAAAGTTAATGATTGGAGGTGAACACTTTACGCCAACAAGTTCAACTCAATTTTATGATAAACTTGCTCGAACAACAGAGCGAGATAAAATACGTGTGATTCCTGAGATTGAAGTAGATCCAAAAGTGCGTCGTGAATTCACTGGATTATATAAGGATTTATTCGGACGAATGGATATTGGAGATTCTTATCAAGAGTTCGCGAATGCTATTAAATCGGCATTACAGAAGTATTTTATCGAACCATTAGATGAGATGGATGAACGTCGAAAGAAAACACTATCTGCTGAGTTTACTTATCCTGAAGGAACAAAGATTAGTTCTTTAAAAATCGATATACTTCGATTAACACAAATTCGGGAACCAGAACAACTTGTTAAGGCATTTATTGATGCCGAGGATGATTTATACGATTGGCAAGAAGCGATTGAACAGTTAATTGGTTTCTATTTAAAAGCACCAATTGAACGGTTTGATGAAGCAGTATCGTTTTTAAATCAAGTTCAAAATGATTTACGTTATACACAATCACAAAAGGTAAACCTGCTAAAGAAAAATATTACCGACATTTTAACGAAAGCATCACCATATAGTGAGATTCCGCAATTGCCTAGTTTAATTGAAAAACTTGGTCAAGCAATTCAAGAAGAAGTAGCAGAACAAAAACAAGGTCTCGCAAGTCAAATTACACAATTAGAGAAAAAGATAGATGATTTAAAAGATTATTATTCAAATAATGAAATTATTACGGAATTAATAATTGATAAAATGCAGAATTTCAAAATGTTGCAACAAGAAATTTTAAATAGTAGTAGCTTAATCACGATACAAATGAATTTGACGAAACTACGTACAGTAACAGAAACAATTCAAGAAGAAGCAAAACGTAAAGAAAAAGAATTACTACAATTAAAACCGACAAGTCCAGACACACCTGTTACGGTTGTACGTGAAAAAGGAACAAAAGTTATTTCTTCAAGAGAATTAAAAAGCATGATTTCACATACAAGCATCGAAACACAATCTGACCTAGATGCTGTATTAGCAGAGTTACGAACACAGTTATTAAAAGAACTAAAAGAACATACATTGAAAATTGAATTATAGGCATTGGAAGGGACTTTCCCTTCCTTTGTTGTAATGAGGTGGAAAAAGTGAACAAAACGGAATTGAAAAACTTTGCTATTCAATCACGTCGTCAATTAATTGATCAAGTAAAAACAAAGGCACTCTTGTACGGTATTGATGAAAAGAACAGTTTGGAAATTAAAGAACAATTTGGGCAATTAATGATTAATGATAAGCCATACCCCCTTTACATGAAACAAGCATTCAACTCATTAAAAAATCAGCTTAAACAAAAAGGTTATAAGCAGTTAGTAGAAGAGGTTGCCTATACATGGTTTAACCGTATTATTGCCATTCGTTATATGGAAGTACATGATTACTTACCAGAAAAAGTAAATGTGTTATCAAGTAGTGTAGGACGAGTAGATCCTGATATTTTATTTGAATATGAAACAATGGATTTACCAGTAAAACAAGAAGAAATTCGTGAATTATTAGATGCAGGAGATACAGAAGGTGCATATCGCAAGTTATTTATTGCACAATGTAATGCATTAAACAGTATTTTGCCATTCCTATTTGAACAAATTCAAGATTATACGGAGCTTTTACTACCAGACTTTTTACTTGATGCACAATCAGTCATTAAGGTACTTGTTCAAAATGATGAATTAACGAATAGTTTTGAAGAAATTGAAGTGATTGGTTGGTTGTATCAATATTACATAGCGGAAGAAAAGGACCGAGTATTTGCGCAAAAAAGCAAATATAAAAAAGAGGAAATTCCTTTTGCAACACAGCTCTTTACACCGAAGTGGATCGTGCAGTATATGGTACAGAACTCACTTGGACGCTACTGGACCGAATCGCATCGAGAAGATGAAGATTTAATCAGTAATTGGGAATATTTCATAAAGCATGAAGAAGAGGATTTCCACGAGAAAATTGCTCCATATGTGAATAAAGAGTTAAGAGTAGAGGATATTAAGCTGCTTGATCCTGCGATGGGAAGTGGCCATATTTTAGTTTATGCGTTTGAAGTGTTTCATAAGATCTATGAAAAGTGTGGCTACCCAGAACGTGATATTCCACGATTAATCATAGAAAACAATTTATATGGATTAGATATTGATGACCGTGCATATCAATTAGCAGCATTTGCAGTAGTAATGAAGGCCTCTTCTTATTCTCGTCGTTTTTTGCGTAGTGTTGAACGAGAAGGCATTCAATTAAATTTAGCATCCATACAGGAAACGAATTTCATTTCAGACAGCGTGATTGCGTATATTGCTCAGGAAGAAGAGGGCGAGCGATATAATCAAGTAAAAGCTTTCTTTAATCAATATGAGAATGCGAAAACATATGGTTCTTTAATCGATATTACAGAACGGGATATCACATTTATTGAGGAACGCTTAGAACATATTCAAATTAATCCCGTAGAAGATTTGTTTTATGGGGAACAGCATGATATTGCAAAAGAAGTACTACCAGCTTTAGTTTGGCAAACAAAAATTATGTGTAATCTATATGATATTGTTGTGATGAATCCCCCGTATATGGGGATAAAAAATAGAGAAGAAAATCTAAATGACTTTATAAATAAATACTATCCGAATTGTAAATTTGATTTATACTCTGCCTTTATAGAGAAATTTAGTTTAAGTAGTTCCAAAACGAAAATATTAGCAGCTGTTACAATGCAATCATGGATTTATTCTCCTAATTTTGAAAATTTTAGACTCTCAATTATAGAAAATTTGCAAATTAGTCAAATATTAAGCATGGATTCAATGGTAATGGGAATTGCATTTGGAACTACTGCGACAATATTTAAACAGAAATTTACTGATGAAGAAACATTGTTCTTGAAAATTAAATATCCAGACTTGAAAAATGATAAGCCTGATACATTCCCTAATAAAAGTAATCTTTATAAGTTTATAGATATAAAAAAATTTAAAGCCATTCCCTATTCGCCAATAGCTTTTGATTTACCAGAGGAAATTTTATTAAATTATGAAAAATCACCTACATTAGATAAATTTGGAGAAGGTAAATTTGGGCTTTCAACAGGGGATAACGAGAAGTTTGTTAGATATTGGTATGAAGTCTGCAAAGATAATGTAAGTATTTTTAATAAGAATTATAAATGGATACCTTTGGCGAATGGTGGAGAATATAGAAAATGGTACGGTAATAATCTAGAAGTAATTAATTGGATGAATAATGGAGAAGAAATTAAAAATCATCCTTCTTCTAATATTCGTAATGAAAGATTTTATTTTAAAGAAGGAATAACTTGGACTAAATTAAGTAGTTCCAAATTTGGTGTTAGATATTTGCCGTCGGGTTTTATTTTTTCTGGTACATCATCTTCATATTTTCCTTATAAAACAGAAGATTTAACAATTGTATTGGCAATTTTATCTTCGAACATTACAAAAAGAATTTTAGATAGCCTAAATGACACTATAAGTTATAATATAAAAGATTTATTAAGAATTCCTATTCCAAAGTTAAATAATGAGCAAAGCGAAATAATAAAAAATAAAGTAAAAGAAAATATAAAGATTTCTAAACAAGACTGGGATTCGTGGGAAGTATCATATGATTTTTCAAAACATCCTTTACTATATTTTAAAGAAGATGGTTACCTTAGTGAAATTTTCAAAAAAAGAAAATCTAGTACTGAAACCCAATTTTTACAACTAAAGAAAAATGAAGAGTATATAAATCAATTATTCATTGAGTTATATAAATTAAGTAAAGAACTATCTTATAGTGTTTCAGATAATGATATTTCACTATATAAGGCTAATGAAAAAAGTGAAGCGATTAGTTTACTGTCATTTTATATAGGTTGTTTGCTCGGTAGATATTCTTTGGATGTTGAAGGAATTGCGTTTGCAGGAGGTAATTGGAATCCGGAGAAATATGGTACATTCAAAGCAAACAAAGGTGAAATTTTTCAGTTTACTGAAACGTCATATTTTGAAAACGATGTTATAATTCGTCTTCGTGAATTCCTTGCAGTTGTATATTCTTCAGAAACAGTAGATGAAAATATACAATGGTTAGCAGAAGCTCTTGAAATGAAAAAAGGGGAAGATGCAGAAACTCGTTTAAGACGTTATTTCATAGATGAATTCTTTGAAGAACATTGTAAGATGTATCAAAAGCGTCCAATTTATTGGCTGGTAGACTCCGGTAAACAAAAGGGGTTACGAACACTTATTTATATGCATCGCTACCAACCAGACACAATGGCAACAATTCGTTTCGAGCATTTGCAAGAAATCCAAGCTAAGTATCAAAATGAAATTACAGATTTAGAAAACCGATTAGTAAATCCAAACTTATCAGCAAGTGAGAAGAAAAAGCTAACAGCAGAAAAAACTTCTTTTGAAAAGAAAATGGATGAGTTACGAGAGTTCGATAAACGTTTAGCTGAAATAGCTAACGAAGAGATTGAAATTGATCTAGACGATGGTGTGAAAGTGAACTATGAGAAGTTCTATCGTGGTGGCAAAGGTGTATTAGCGAAGATTAAATAAATAATCATAGCCTTCTTACTTTGGTAAGGAGGCTTGTTTCATATTAAGGTATAATTAAACTTATTAGTAAATATTCATAATGAGGTGACACAATGAATGTCATTGAACTGTTAAAAGAGCGAATAGAGGACGAACTATATAAAAAAAATAAGCCGCGCACGGTTATTTTTTGGTATGACGAGCAAGGAGAATATACTGTTTCTGATTTAAAAGAAGCATTAGCGGAGCAACCGATTCATATCCGCCAATTAACCCGCAATAATTTCTTTACGCTTAAATTAGAAATCGAGTTGGAAAAGAAAAAGGATTCCTTTTTATTATATGCTGATTTTGCAAAACCAGCGATAAAAGAGAACTTTTTACTGGATATGGAGCTTTACGGTGCTGAATTTAAAGCGGATACGAATGCTTTACTTGCAGATCAGTTGCAAGTAAGTGATGCCGTTTTAAGACCTTTGATTAAGGAATATGGAGACTTTTTTAAAAGTGCAGAGCGTAAAAATAAATTAAAGAAAGTCGTACCACCCAATGCCACTGATCGCGAAATCGAGTATGCTATGTTAGCAGTTCTTACAGGCGCACCCATTGCAAATATGGAAGAGATTACTCGCCATTTATTGTTGCGTGGCTTACAAGAAGAAACAAATGAAGTATATAAAGCCATATCAAAACGGTTTAGCACGAATCGTATGTGGGAGCTAATTTCAGATTACTTTGGTTTGCATTCAAGTGATATGACATTGCAGTATTTAATAGAACATGTACTGTATGCGCATTTCAAACGTCATGCACATTTTGAAGAACAGTCATTACAAAAGAAATATGAAACAACCCGCGGTAATGTATGTGCTTTATTTATTGATGACTGGCTACATACAAAAGAAAGCGAATTAGAAGTTTTAGAAACCTATATGAAGGAAATTGAACAAAAATTTTCGATTATTGATGTGTTACATGAACGTCCAGTCGAGCAATTTGCTGATATTTCAACTTTCCCAAGTGTCGATTATTTATTGATAAATAGGCTAACTGAAGAACTTCTTCATCAAACATCCAATTTTGATGCTTGGACAGAAATTTTGAATAAGCGTTTAAAAATGCATTGGGCGAAACGAAATGAACGAATCCGAAGGTTGTTAAATGTAATGATAGATGCAGTCCGTTTATCAAAGTATAAGATGTTCTTGAAGCAATATGATACTCGTGAGCCTTTATACGTACAATATACAAGTGAACTATACTTAATTGATCAAGCATACAGACGCTTTATGACGGGGTTTTTGCAATTAGAAAATAAAGAAATGCTAGAAAAACTAGCTGAGCAATTAACAAATTGGTATGAAAATAAATATTTATTGAAAATTGCTCAAGAGACTAATTACCTTTTAGAAACTGAAGATATGGGAAAATTACCTAAACAGGCTAAGTTTTATAAAGAAGTTTTAAAGCCGATTCTTGAGAAAGAATCAACACGAATATTTGTGATAATTTCGGATGCAGTACGATATGAGGTAGGGGCAGAATTAGTTTCCCGGTTAAATTTACGTTCAAATGGAGTTGCCTCAATCAGTCCGTTAGTTGCGAATATGCCAACGTATACACAATTAGGTATGGCATCATTATTACCTCATAAACAATTAACAATTACTGAAAATGGGATAGTTTTGGCAGATGGTCAACCGACAAATGGAATGGCTAATCGTATAAAGATTTTACAAAATGCCCACCCAGAAGCTATTGCCTATCGTTTAACAGATTTATTAGATTGGTCAAGAGCGACAGCAGATGAAAATCTAAAAGGAAAGCGTCTTGTTTACTTATATCATGATGTAATCGATGCAGCAGGTGATTCTGCAAAATCCGAACGAGATACTTATATAGCTGCAGAACGAGCAATAAAAGAATTATCAATTGCTGTTGATCGATTATCTAAATTGCAGGCAAAACGAATTTTTATAACAGCAGATCACGGATTCCTTTATCAATATCCAAAAATTGAAAATGACATTAAAGTAGCGAGTGTTAAAGGTGAGATCATTGATTCAAATCGTCGCTTTGCCGTTGGCCATCATCTACTAATAGATGATGGAGCTATTAATGTGCCAGATGATTTTTCCACATTAGAAGGTGTAGAAACAGTGATTGCTAAAGGCGTAAACCGATTTATTGGTGGTGGAGGGTTACAGTTTGTACACGGCGGTGCAACACCTCAAGAATTAATAGTACCACTAATTGATTATCGTCGTACTTCACAATCGCTTCCTGTTGAAATCAGTGTAGCCATGCCAAAACGTGTAATCACAGGTTACCGTATCCAAGTGCCGATATATCAAGAACAAAGTATTTCACTGGAATTCAAGGCACGTACAATTCGGGCTGCATTTTACTTGAATGATGAGCGTATTTCAAATGAAATTGAATGGACATTTGATATGGTGGGGGAAAACCATGAACGTACGGAGCAACTTATATTTAACCTTGTAGAAAACTATTATCCAACAGGTCAAACTTGCGAACTGCGAATGGTAACAGTAGAAGATGAAAAAGTCACTCCTTATCGCGAGACAGAGTTTACGATTCATATGTATAATGCGCTTTACTAAAGAGAGGCTAGAGAACTGTTTATTCCGTTCTCTAGCTTTTTTGTCTTATATTACTTCTAACAGTATTTGGGTAATTGCTATATAATTTAAATTAAGTTGATTGAACGTAATGATTGAAGGAGATGCTGAAATGTTAAAAGTAGGAGAGATTATTAAAGGCTCTTTCTGGCCGGAAATAGTTGAAATAAAGCATTTTGAAGAAATTGATGATGATTTATTTTTAGTTGAATCAATTGGGCGTAAAACAAATAAATATTATGAGCAATATTTAGATAGGGCGCAACTAGCACAATTAGAAAACATTCAAGATGAGGAAAGTTCATTTAATTCTGAAAGACTGCAACACTATTTACAATACTATATTTTAAAGATAGAGGATAAATTTTCGAAGGCTCGTGCGCGTGATTATTGCATTTAAAATGAGCCACTTGTGCATTCTTCTGAGCCACCGAGTGCGGACAACTGAGCCACTCAGTGCGGACACTATACC
>NZ_JACSMC010000050.1:0-12764 GCF_018618435.1 Exiguobacterium sp. s150
TCGCGATGCGGCTCCCTGCTTGCCCCCAGAAAAGCGAGCTGTGCCCGGTCGGGCAAATAAAAAAGACTGCAGACAATGTTTTGTCTACAATCTGAAACCCCGTCGGTTGACGGGGTTTTTCTTCTACTTAGCTGCTGTTTTCGGACGAACGAACAACGCCACGATGAACGTCAGTGCGAGGACGACGAGTAGCCCGAGCGAGATGTCATTGAATCCGAGCAAGTTCAACGCCACACTGAGCGCGACGGCGACATAAAAGCCACCGAGCGCTTTTTTCACGAGTTGCGAACTGAACCGTTGCAATTGCTTCGCCCCAATCGGAGAGCCGATCATCGCGCCAGCGATGAGCGCAAGGCCGTGCCAATAGTTCGTATCGGCCCCGGCAATCGCATAACTGACGACACCGGACAAGACGATCAATAGCGCTGCCGCGATACTCGTCCCGACGGCCCGTTTCATCTCGGTGTTGAGTAACTTGACTTGAAGTGGCGTCAACACGAAGCCACCGCTGACACCCATAAGTGACGAGATGAATCCGCCGAACAGTCCGATGAATCCGATCCGCGGCACCGATTCGGAGCCGACACTCCCTTCGACGTGTTGTTTGGAACGGAAAAACGAGATCGCGAAATACGTCAACAGTGCGATATAGGCGAGCGAGATGACGGGTTTCGCCCCGTCGAGCGTCTCGAGATAAAACACGAGCGGTGTCGCCACCCACGTCCCGACGACCCCGAACGCACCGATCAAGAGGGCGTGTTTCGGATTAACGTTTTTTAATTTGATATGGGAGATCGTCCCCGCCGTCGTCGACCCGAGCGTGAGCATGAGACTGAGCGCGATGGCCGCACTCGCCTCGTAGCCGAAGACGAGCAGGAGCGGCGTGAGTAAAATCCCGCCCCCGATGCCGAAGAATCCGCTCAAAATCCCGATGAGCGCTCCAAGCAGTAGAAACGAGAGTATTGCCATGATGTCCATTTTGGTCCCTTCTTTCTTTCCTTCTCGTTACTAATCATAACAAAAAGAGACGCTATCTGCGTCTCTGATGTGAATTACGGCAAGAACGGTGGCGGCAAGATTTCCGTCATCTCTTGCTCCAACTGCCCATAAAACCGTTCCACCGCCTCTCTCGGGAAGAAGAATGCATCCACCCGCTTCGGTCCGGTCCTCGCCCAAACCGTCCATTTATACAAATCGTCCGCCTTCCGTTCAATCCTTAAGACGAAATATGGTTCGATTGGATCGAGCAAAAACTTCTCCGACGTGCCATCTAACAATTCTCTCATACCAGACAATAAATCTTGAAACTCTGACTCGAGGAGCAATGATCCATAAAAATTGAAGATGAATCTCTGTTCTACCTCAATCGTGAACATGGAGGCGATGAACACGTCTTCCCCTTTCTCTGAATACTTTCTTGGGAACAGTTCAATCGTCACGTCCGCTTGATGAATCTTCGCCATCTGATCACTCCAATCGATTTCCATTCCTATACGGTACTTCAGACTGAACGAAAAGAGTCTAGGCTACCCTAGACTCCACGTTCAGAGCACCCGCTCTAAAAAATCGAACAGTTGCTCCCGATATTCAGCTTGGAACGTTTTATGCGAGGCGACATGACCGTCATTATCGGTCACCCATAACTCGATTTGGTCGTTTCGTTCGGCCAACCGTTCGCTCTCTGACACCGGGATGGCGTCGTCCCCTCTTCCATGAATCAAGAGAATCGGGGCATCGATGTTTTCGACGTCGTCAATCGGTTTGACGAGATCTGCATCAAGGCCGGTGAACCACGGCGTCACCGTCATGATGACCGGAGTGAACGGGAAGTTCGGCAAATCGCTCCACACCGGCAAATTCGTCTCGAGATACGCACGCAAGTCACTGAACGGACTGTCGGCGATGACGGCTGCGACCGCTGTCTTATCGGCCGTCGCAAGCGCCGTCGCCGCTCCCATCGAGACGCCGTATAAGACGATCGGTCCATCAGTCCGCTCCCTCGCGAAGGCGATGGCCGCTTGTAAGTCGGACTGTTCTTTCGCCCCAACCGTGACGCGGTCGCCTTCCGAGATGCCTGACGCCCGAAAATCAAACGTCAAGAACTGGTAGCCCTGTTTATGGAACTCCGGGATCAGTTCTTTCAGTGGCAAATCCGACTGCTCGCGGTTTTTTCCATACCCGTGGGCGAACACGATTGTCGCCCGTGGTGTCGGGTGCGGGATCCACCAGCCGTACAAGTCGCTGCCATCCTCCGCTTTAATCGTCACGTTCTCATATTTGATGTCGAGCGCTTTCGGTGTGAACGTCAACGTCTCGCGGACGGGTGACGTCAATTGGTCGCCGATATGGGCCGAGATGCCCACGACAGCTAGGAACGCGACGAGCACGATGACGGCCAAGGCGATTCCTGTATACTTCACAAAACGGTTCATCCGATTTCCCCTCTCCATTGTTAGTCAGATAGCCAGCTACGCAACGCGACGAGCGCGTGTTGGACGGGCTCCCACGTGTCCGACGGGATGACGTAGCACGTCGCCTCGTGAATCGTGAACGTCTTGACGTCTTTTCTTTTGACGATATTCTCACCGATCGGACCGAACGGGTCACTGTTGACGTCGACATGTTCAAACGTCTTCCATACCCGCTCCCCTGACTCGACCATCGCGCAACCGAACGGCTTCATCGGACCGTCAATCCCGTACTCGGCATAATGCCAGAGCGTCGTCGCATCGAGCGGTGAACCGAGATGAAGGATTTTTGCGTTCCGTTCAATCATCTTCTCAATCGGGGAGCCCGGTCCAAAGCCCGCTTCGAGCGTATGACCGGAGACGACCTGCTCGGCGTCGTCTCCCCAAGCGGCGACGGACCACATCGGGTGTTGGCTGCGATACACATTCGGGTACGACCTGAACAGTTCGGGGACACGACCCATTCCGCGCGTCGCCGTCTTTTTCGGGTCGTAGGGCGGCATCGTCTCACGTATCGTCTCCCACCATTCGACCGGCACAGGCGGCGCCTCCCAGCCTGCAGGGTCCGAGTTGTCCCCGGTCTGGGTCGCCATCATGAGTAACCCTTCCGGTCCGACGGTCTCTTGCAACGCTTCGATGACTGTCTGGGCTCCGCCCGATACCCAACCGAGCTTCGATAGGGACGTGTGGACGAACAGCGCGTCTCCTCGTCGAATTCCGGCTGCTTGCAACTGACTGATTAAACTCGATTTCGTTTCCATATGTCTCATCATCATCATCTCTCACTCCACGACGAGCTGGATCGTCGACCCGCTCCTTGTTTTCTTCACTTCAATCCGGGCATCGACGCGGTCTTTCAACTCTTGAACGTGGCTGATCACCCCGACGAGCCGACCGCTCGATTGGAGCGACATGAGCAACTCGATCGCCTGGTCGAGCGATTCGGCGTCAAGTGTCCCGAAACCTTCATCGATCAGCATCGTCTCGAGGCTGACGCCACCGCTCAATTGCTGCACGACTTCAGCTAGGCCGAGGGCGAGTGACAAGGAAGCTTTAAAGCCTTCACCGCCGGATAAGTTTTGCACACGCCGCGACTGGCCCGTATAGGCGTCAAAGACTAATAATTCGAGGCCGGACTTCGCATTTCCTTTTGCCGTCTCGATTTTTCGTTCAAGTTGGAACTGTCCGCTCGTCATTTGATCGAGATGGATATTGGCCGCATGTAAGATTTGGTCGAAGAACGCCGTCTGGACGTAAGTCTCGAACGTCAGCTTCTGCGGGTTCACGCCGCGCCCCGTATCGGCGATCAGCTTGATTGTCTCAAGCCGTCTGACGTCGGCATCCGTTTGTTCACGAAGCGCATTCCACTCGCGGACCGTCTGGCGGTGACGTTTCAAGTGGACGTCAGCGGTGACGAGACGTTCGGAGAGCGACTCGTTCTCCTCCTGTGCCACTCGGACGCGTTCTTTAAGCGCTTCGACCTCAGGACGTGGCCGCGCCCCGATCTTCACTTCCACTGCTTGCAGGGCGTGTTCGATTCGCCCCGCCTCTTCGAGCTCTTTGGCGAGACGTTCTTTTAACGTCGGCAACGTGTCGACGAGCGTCCGGTCCTGTAAGAATGCGTCTTCTGTCAACTCGATTTTCTGAAGTGCCTCGTCGAGTTGCGCCCGCGCTTTGTTTAACCGGCGTTCCTCGAATTCGAGCTGTTCCGTGAGCAATCGGAATCGTTCGGCTTCCCCCCACTTCAGACGATTGACCTCTTCAAGTCGACGCTCATACTCCGCGACCTCACGCGTAACGGCTTGGAGTCGTAACGTCAGCTGGTCGCGTTCAGTCGTCAACGTGGTGCGTGTCATGCCGTCCACTTGTCGCATCGTCTGTAACGTTTCTTGAATCGATTGCAACGCTTCGAATAAGGATTGCCGCTTCTCCGCCTGCTCTCGCTTGGCGGTCTCAAGTTTCCTGACCGCCTGCGTGGTCGTCCGATACGTCGCCTCGAGGCGCTTACGCTCTTCGACATCGCCCCGGAGTGTTTGGACGAGAGACGCTTGATGTTTGAGCGCCTCGCTCGCCGGACCGTGGAATTGTAACGCTTCGGAAGCGGTGTCGCGCTCATTGACGAGTTCATCGAGTTGGCGCTTGAGCGCCCGATAGTCGGCGCGTGCCTCATGGAGCGCGGTGTCGAGCCGCCGGAGCGTTTCGATCGCTAATTGATGCTCGGTCACGTTCGCCCCTCCACCAGAACGTTCGACAGGTTCATGGCTACGTGAACCGCAAACCGGGCACGGATCGCCCGCCTTGAGCCGGTCCCGGAGCGTGTCCGCCATGAGCGCATGCTCGGCTTCGACGAAACGCTCGACAAGCGTGGTTTGGGCTGTATGTTGACGCTGCACGTCTTTCCCGTTCCGCTCACAAGCGGCGAGCTCGCTGGCGACACGCTCGCATTTTTCAACGAGGTGGCTGTGATACTCGAGCTGACTGTAGCGCCGCTCCGCTTCGACGAGTTGTTCAGTCGCAGGCTTGTCTTCAAGCTGTTTCGCGAGCTTCTGTTCCAGGTCACGTAGCTCAACTAAGCGAGCCTCGTCCGTGAACACACCGAGTTGCTCGACCTGTCGCTTCAACGCTGTCCGCTTTTCTGTCGCGCGTTGCCATTCCTCGACATATGGTAGCAATTCAGCGATGTCAGTCAATCGGTTGTTCGCCCGTTCGGCTTCTTGGCGGAGCTCCGTCATCTTGTCGGATTGTTCATGTAACGTCTCAAGCTGTGCCGCATACGTCTCGTCACGCTTTTGAGATTCGATGCGGTCTTTTTTGATGCGCTCGGCATCGCGCCGAAGCGTCTCGAACCGTTCATAGTGCGGTTGGACGTTCACGACTTTCTCGAGCCGCTCAATCAAGGCACGTCGTCTCACGCGATCCTTTTCTGCGTCACGGAACGTGTTGAGCGCATTACGGTAAGTATCCCGCTCTTCCATTAACGTGAGTAGTACCGTTGCCTCATTCAAATGCGTCCGTGCTTCCTCGAGTCGGATCTCAGCCGCCCGCTTCTCTAGCTGCACCGTGTCTTTCGTTTGTAACAGACGTTCTTCCCTATCCTCAAGCCACGTGACAATATCCGGTACGTTCCGCATCGCAACTGTTTCGATCTCTTCGTCTTCAAGTTCTAACAGTTTTAACCGCGTCGTCTCAATCGCCCACTCGACCTGTTTTCGATACTTCCCATGTCGTTCGACCCATTCCTCTTG
Source organism: Exiguobacterium sp. s150 (assembly GCF_018618435.1). Classification (NCBI taxonomy): domain Bacteria; kingdom Bacillati; phylum Bacillota; class Bacilli; order Caryophanales; genus Exiguobacterium; species Exiguobacterium sp. s150. Next base: position 5,714 of record NZ_JACSMC010000050.1, read on the forward strand.
GAACGCGCGATACGCTTCCGTCTTGAAGATCGACTGTAAAATCTGTTGTTTCTTGACGGAATCCGAGTCGAGCAGTTGCCGGAACTGATTTTGCGGAAGCAGTAAGATTTGGCTGAACTGTTCATAACTGAGCTGCAGGAGCGACTCAATTGTCTGTTCGACGTCGTTCACTTTCGTCGCGACAGGTTTCCACGCGTCGTTCCATTCATAGAGCACCGCCTCGTGCGGGATCGGCGTCTTGTTCTTCGGATGCGGTTGCTGCGGCTGACGGACGATGCGGTACCGCTCGTCTCGAATCGTGAACGAGAAGTCGATCTCGGTCTTCCGCTCCGGTTCCGCATACTGACTTCTAAAGTCGCTCGCGTTTCGAAGCGACCCGCTCGCCCGGCCGTATAGGGCGAACGTCATCGCGTCAAAGATGGTCGTCTTGCCGGCACCTGTGCGTCCGCTGATGACGAACATCGAACGCCCTTCAAGTTTCGTGAAATCAATCGTCTCCGTCTCGGCGTAAGGGCCGAATGCGGTGATGGTCAGGCTGACAGGTCTCATTTCAGACCACCCCCTTCGATCAGTTCACGGACATGTGCGTCAGCGTCTTTCCCATGTACAGCTTTGAAAAAGTCGAGATAGACGTCCTCGACCGAACGACGGTCGAGCTTCTCCCGTTCGACGCGTGACGTCTCGTCCTGACGGCGCAACAGTTCGAGCTCGAGATGGAGAATGTTCGGATAAACCGTGCGCAGCTTCGCCATCGGGTCGAACAAGGCGCGCTCATCCGTCAACACAATCTTCAAATAATCCTCCACAGCCTCGTCTTGATAGAATGACGGGGCGAGCAGCTCGTCTAACGTCCCGGTCAAGATGCGAAGATCCCGTCGCGCCTCGAGCGGGCGACGCCGGCGCGTCCACGTCCCGTCCCATTCGATGATATCGACCGATTTGACATGGTTCGCCTCGGAGAACGAGTATTTCATGAGCGAACCGCTGTACGCGATCCGGTCATCTTGAATCGCGTCCCGGTTATGCAAATGACCGAGTGCCGTATAGCCGAACGGGGCGTACAAGCCTTTCGCGACTTGTCCGGCCGTCCCGACGGACAGTTGACGCTCAGAATCGGTCTCGAGCCCGCCCGCGACAAAGCTATGGCCGACGGCGACCGCTCGTTTATCGATGTCGCCGTAAGCGTCGACGACCGCGGCGAGCGCATCGTGATGCGTCCGAATAGAGTCGTCATGAAAAGCGTAACGAATCCGCGCCGGCTCGAGGAACGGCATCAAATAAAACGGGACACCGCCGACTTCGAGCGGTCCCGTATTCGGCTCAACTTTTCCGACAATATGGAGCCCGACTTTCGTCAACAGTTTCGAGCTGTACTGCAAGCGCTCTGCCGAATCGTGATTGCCGGCGATGGCGAGGACGGGAATGTTCCGTTCTAAGACGAGCGCTTTCCACATCTCGTCGAGCAAATCGACGGCCTCGACCGGCGGCACGGCGCGGTCGTATAAATCTCCCGCGACGACGATCGCGTCCGGTTTCTCCTCATCGACGATGGTTAAAAACGAATCGAACAAGACGATCCGTTGGTCTTCTGTCATATGGCGGCCGTGGACGATCTTGCCCAGATGCCAATCGGCCGTATGTATCCATTTCATGTCACTTCACCTCGTATCTATTCTATCATTATTCGGTAATCCAGTTCGACGTCTTGACACTTCATTTCGAAACAGCGAAAGTTAAATGGAAAGGGGGTCGTGTGATGGAATCTACGACCACATGGCGGTCATTCGTTCGACTGTTTCGAATCGCTAAGCCTCCGAAAGCGTTATTCATCGGGGCAATCCTCATCTCGCTCGTTCAAGCGATGGCCTCACTTGCCATCCCGCTCATCTTGCAACGTGTCGTCGACAACTGGAGCGTCGCCATGCTCGATGCACGGCTCGTCACCATCTTCATCGTGGCGTTTTTGGTCCAAGTCATCTCGAGCGCGATTTCAATCTATTGGTTACATATCGTCGGTCAGCGCGTCGTCGCGAACTTACGGACGACGTTATGGGAACGGCTCGTCGCGTTGCCGATCCCGTTTTACGACGGCATCAAGTCGGGCGAGCTCGTCTCGCGGCTCAATAACGATACGACGACGCTCCAACAACTGTTGTCCGAGCAGAGCGTCCGTCTGCTGACCTCACTCGTCTCGATCATCGGGGCGGTCGGCATCTTGTTCACGCTCGATTGGCAGATGACGCTCGTCATCCTGTTCTCTGTGCCGACGACACTGCTCATCGTCATCCCGCTCGGCCGAAAGTTGCGCGTCATCGCCAAAAAGACACAACACGAACTCGGTGCCTTGTCCGGGTTCTTCGCCGAACTGCTCGGCGAGATTCGCCTCGTGAAGTCGCAAGCGACGGAGCCGGAAGAAGTGACAGAAGGAAAACGCCGGATTGAGCTCCTGTTCAATTACGGGGTAAAAGAAGGACGCATTCAAGCGCTGTTAATCCCGCTACTTAACGTGACGCTGACGGCGATGCTCATCGCCATCCTCGGCTTCGGGGCGTACCGTGTCTCGACCGGTGCCCTGTCGACGGGGTCACTCCTCGCGTTCATGCTCTACTTGTTCCAAATCATCACGCCGCTTATCACGATGTCGGAGTTTTTGACGCGTCTCCAAAAGGCGCGCGGTGCGACCGAACGGATTTCAGAACTGCTTCTCGTGGAAGCAGAACCTTATACGGACAGGGCGGAATCGATTCAACAGGCGTCACTCGCCTTTGAGGATGTGACGTTCCAATATGGTGAGACACCCATCATCAAACAGCTGTCGATGACCGTTCCGTTCGGGGCTACGACAGCGATCGTCGGACCGAGCGGAGCCGGCAAGACGACGCTCTTCGCGCTCGTCGAACAATTCTATCTGCCGACGTCAGGGCGAATCACTTACGGCAGTCGAGACATTCAAACATATGGCCGGAACGATTGGCGCCAAATCATCGGCTACGTCGCGCAAGACTCGCCTGTCCTATCGGGCACGGTCCGTGACAATATCTTGTACGGATTGAAACGAGACGCCTCCGAGGAAGAGATTTTACAGGCGTGTGAGATGGCGAACGCCCGTCTCTTCATCGAGGCGATGACAGACGGGCTCGATACCGAGATTGGGGAGCGTGGGGTCCGGTTGTCCGGTGGGCAGCGTCAGCGACTTGCCATCGCCCGAGCGCTTCTACGCGATCCGCAAATCTTGCTTCTCGACGAGGCGACCTCGAGCCTTGATTCCGAGTCGGAACGGCTCGTCCAAGAGGCGCTCGACCGGCTCATGCGCGGCCGGACGACGCTCGTCATCGCCCACCGTCTGTCGACGGTACAACACGCCGAACAGATTATCGTTCTCGAGAACGGTGCGATTAGTGGTCGTGGCACGCATCAACAACTGTTACGAGATAACGCACTTTATGAAAAACTTGTCACGCAACAACAATTAGGAGGTCAATCAGTATGAAGACAATCGGATTTATCGGACTCGGGGTCATGGGACAAGCGATGGTCAGGAACTTGATGAAAGCGGGATTCCACGTCCAGGCCCATACACGGACAAAAGAGAAAGCAATCGCTTTACTCGAGACGGGCGTCACGTGGTGCGACACCGTCGCTGACGTCTGCGCCGGGGCCGATGCCGTCATCACGATTGTCGGCTATCCGTCCGACGTCGAGGAAGTTTATTTCGGCGAAGGGATGATTCTTCAATCGGCTGAACCGGGTACGCTCGTCATCGACATGACGACGTCTTCCCCAATCCTCGCCGAACGCATCGCCGAGGCGGCCATCGACCGGAGCTTGCTCCCGCTTGATGCCCCGGTCACGGGCGGTGACGTCGGTGCGAAAAACGGGACGCTGTCCATCCTCGTCGGCGGTGGGGAGTTCGCGTTCACGAAGGCGCGTCCCTTGTTTGAAGCGATGGGTCAGGCGATCGAGCGGATGGGCTATGCAGGGAGCGGCCAATATGCCAAGCTCGCGAACCAAATCGCCATCGCCGGCATCATGATGGGCAACGCCGAGATGCTCGCGTTCGCGAAAAAAGCCGGGCTCGACGCCGAGCAGTTGCGTCAGACGATCCGTGGCGGCGCGGCCGGGAGCTGGACGCTCGAGAACCTCGTCCCCCGGATGATTCAAGAGGATTACTCGCCAGGGTTCTTTATCAAACACTTCATCAAAGACATGGGGCTCGCCTTAGCGAGTGCCGAGCAGCTGAACGTGAAACTGCCAAGCCTCGAGCTCGCCGCGAAGCTGTATACGATTCTTCAAGAGAACGGCTTTGGAGATAACGGGACACAGGCGCTGATTGAGTACTATCTACATCAAGACGTTTGAAATGAGGGATGCGTGGAATTAAGTGAGTGAAGGAGGCGAATGTCCATGCCATGGAACATGAAGGACTATCCGCAATCGTTGAAGAACTTTGACCCGCTCGTCAAAAAGAAAGCCATCGATATCGCCAACGCCTTGCTCGCCCAAGGATATTCTCCTAAAAAAGCCATCCCGATTGCCACCGAACAAGCAAAAAAATGGCACGCGGAAGCATCGAGCGAAGAGCGGAAAGCGTTCGATGAGCACCTGACCCCCAAAAATCAGATCGTCATGACACATGAAAAAACAGTCAGCTGAGTATGCTCAGCTGACTGTTTTTACGTGCTCCGCCTCTTTTTCTGCCTTGATTTCTAAATAGAGTCCTGCAAGTGCTGTCTCGAGATAAGGCTGGACGAAGATTAAGGCGAGTCCGCCTGTCACTAAAACGAGTACGTACCAGCCGATATAACTCGCGAGCAGCTTGAGCATGACGAGCTTTTTACCGTCCATGAGTCGCTTGCTCACTTTCATGGCGGCGAGAACGGACAGGTCGGGTTGGTCACGCAAGATGAACGGGACCATGCGAAACGTTAAATAAAACCACACACCTGGTACGATCAAGAGCAACATGAGGAGATTCAACCCAAGATAGAACACCGCGTAATAACCAACGGCCTTCACATACTGTCTGAGCGATCCGAACGAATCGAATAGCAAGCCGAGCGTCGGTTTGTCTTCTTTCGCGATGTCGAGATAAATCCAGTTCCGGCCCAATTCGAGCGGGGCGAGCAGGACGAGCGAGCTGTACAACAATAGAATCGATGTGAACAGAACGTCCGGCGTCGCATCAGCCGAGAGGTCGAGTTGCGACGTGACGACCGTTTGCACGAGCATCGTCGCGATGGCCGCAAAGATCGCGATGCCCCAATTTCCAGAGAGCATACGTAAAGCAAATTGTTTATATACGGAAGCCTGCATAACGTCACCTACATTATATCGTTTTTTTCATTATAGCAAAAAAACAGTCTAACGACTGCTTCATTGCCTCATTTGTTCGCGCAACTGTCGGAACTTCGACTCATCGAGCGCGCCGTCAGTCCGGACCCCGGACCCGACGTGGACGAATGAGACGTCAAGTGTCTCCATCAGTTCGCGTACATTATTCGCATCGATACCGGCTCCGGGTAAGATGTTCATCTCGGCCGTCTCACGCATCGCCTTGAGCGAATCGATTCCTTCTCGTGCCGTCGAGGCTCCACCGGACGTCAGGACGTGATCGACTTCAGGAAAATCGTTTAATACCTCGACGGCGGCGAGTATATCTCTCACCTCATCGATGGCGCGATGGAACGTGAGCGCCATGTCCCCTTTATGCTTGATCACTTCACCAAGGATCCGTTCATCGAGGCTCCCGTCAGCCGTCAATGCGCCGAAGACGATTCCTGCAGCTCCGAGTTCGCGACAGAGCCCGACGTCCGCGAGCAACGTCTCCTCATCGTCCTCGCTGTAAACGAACGAGTTCGCGTGCGGACGAATCATGACATGGACCGGGATCGAAACATGCTCGACCACGTTTCGAATCGTCCCGAAGCTCGGTGTCGTCCCGCCTGAAGGGAAATCGGCAATTAACTCGAGCCGGTCCGCTCCAAAACGTTCTGCTTGTTTCGCTTCTTCTAACGTAGTCACGATGACTTCAATCATTCAAACTCCTCCTTTGTTATGGGGCAAAGCGCCAATCGACCTCGTGGATTGCAAGGTCGCGCTTCCAATCCGTCGGTTCCGGGAAGTCGGAGATGATCGTCGTCACCATTGAAAAGTCCGAGACCCGATACCGCTTTTGTTGATTGAACTGGGTATGGTCAACGAGCAAATAACACGTACGGCTCTGCTGCATGACCGCTTGTGACACCGTAGCGAGCCCGTACGCGTCGCACGTCAGCCCGAGCGTAGGGTCGACCCCTTCGACGGACAGGAAGGCGGCATCGAACACGTATGCCTTCAGCTGTTGTAACACTTGCTCACCGACCGTGACGAGATGTTTCGGGTCGATGGTGCCGCCGAGGAGCTGGACGTCACCCGTGAAGACACCTTTCGCCCGCTGTTCGAACAGGGCTTTCGCGACCATGAGCGACGGCGTGACGATCGTCAAATTCCGTCCACGCATCCGGGCCGCGACTTGCTCGGGCGCGACACCGTGACCGATATAGAGGAGCGCGTCATCTTCGACAAGTTGGAACGCCGTATAGGCGATGCGACGAATCCCGTCCATATTGGAAATCATCATCGGTTGGAACGAGACGCTTTGATGCAAGACGGCGCCGCCGTAAACACGTTTAATCCGATGTTCTTTCTCGAGCTCCTCTAAATAACGACGAATCGACTCCCCCGAGACGTTCAATCGTTCAATCAATTCACTCGTCTTCACTTTTCCTTCCCGTTCAATCCACTCGACAATCTTTTGTTTACGTTCTTCTCCTATTAAAGACACAAGCCTGCCTCCTCCGCAATATTCGTTTCCTTTCTTAGTGTAGCGAACGGATGTAAATTTAACGTAAACGGAAGGTAAAGAACGGGCAAATCCAACATGTTTTTCGTGAATTTTCGTTAAAATCAACAGAAATCCACAAAAAGAGGCTGGGACATAACTAGCCGGCTTTAGAGCTTTTTAATAAAAAGAGGGGTCCGGTCACCGATTTTCGGTGGCCGGACCCCTTCT
>NZ_JACSMC010000006.1:0-118076 GCF_018618435.1 Exiguobacterium sp. s150
GTCCGCAATCGATGGCTCACAATGCCGCAATCCCTTGTCCAACGGACTTTGAGTCACATGATGGTCGACATATGTCACTGAGTGGTACCGAACATGGCATTTGATGGTAAATAAAATGGCAGAGGCGGTAAAAACTCGTGGCCGTAATCAGTTTTACCCATGTGGTATTATATATATGAACGGAAAATCATATGAGAGGAATAAGAGCATATGGATACATCAACATCTTCGCCAATCAATAAAGAGAAGATTCAATCAATAAGCAAATTATTCAAAGTGATTAGTGACCCTACACGCTTGTCGATTCTCTTTCTCTTACAGAAAAAAGAACTCAGTGTTGGAAACATTGTGCTTGCATTGGATATGGAACAGTCCGCGATTTCACACCAACTAAAAATATTGAAAGATTCACGTTTAGTGAAGGCAAGAAGAGAAGGGAAAAGCATGGTTTACAGTCTTGATGATCTTCATGTTTTCAGTATTCTCGAACAAGTCTTAACTCATATCAATGAACAAGAACAATAAAAGCTAATAAGGTATAAAACTAAATGGAGGTTTTTAAAATTTCAAAGTCAGAGAAACAAGAAAATCACTCGCACCAAAATCAACCGAATAAGAATATTAAAATTGCTTTTTTCACCAACTTTATTTTTTCCATGATTGAATTTTTCTTTGGGTCTCTTTTCAATAGTGTGTCAATTATGTCCGACGCCGTTCATGATTTAGGAGATTCCATTTCTATTGGATTCGCTTGGTTTTTCCAGGGGTACTCAGAAAAGCAGCAAGATGAACAGTTCACTTTTGGTTATAACCGCTTTTCATTATTAGGGGCGTTGATAACTGGAGTAGTACTGATCGGCGGCTCATTTTTTATGATTTACCGAAGTATCCCACGTTTGATTGATCCGCAACCGGTTAATTACAGTGGCATGTTTTGGCTTTCACTCGTGGCTATTGGATTGAATGGATATGCGGCTTGGATTCTAAGCAAAGGGTCATCTAAAAACGAAGGCATGTTGAACCTGCATATGCTAGAAGATGTATTAGGGTGGATTGGGGTCTTGGTTGTGAGTATCGTAATGAACTTTACCGAGGCTTATCGATTGGATCCAATCTTATCGATTTTGATAGCACTCTATATCCTCTATAAAACTGTACCTGAATTTTTCAGTACAATGAAAATTTTATTGAACGGTTCGCCGGAAAATGTAAACGTAGAGAACCTGGCGAACTCCATTAACAATATTCCTGCTGTAAAGGACCTCTCTCATTTTCACATTTGGTCACTGGACGGAGAAGAAAATGCCCTTATCGTTACGGTTCTTATAGACTCTTCCGATATAAACAAGACTAGGGAAATCAAAGAAGAAATTGCAGAGCTTGCCCATACATCGGGTGTAAAGGATCATATCACAATAGAAATAACTACAAGTAAAGACGAACTGGAAAAAGGGTATGCTTATGGCAGTTAAAGTATTTATATATTGAAAAAAGGACTATTTTAAATCGAGTAGGAGACTAGTCAATTAATGGCTAGTCTCCTACTCGATTTATTAGTGCAAAGCACCCCTTAAATTTAATGCAAAATAAAATTACAATTTACACCAAGTCATCGCACGAGACGTCGAGACTCGACTGACACGCGCCATCGATAACAGCATCTGAACAGATCACCCGCTACTATGGCGGGTTTTCTTATTTCATTGAAAGTAAGTAAATGGTAAAATTGGATTATCAAACAAAAAGGGGCGGTACGATTGAAGCCGAAGTTGATTGTAATCGCGTTGAGCATGCTCGTCCTCTCGGGGTGTGGGGACGAGCGCGACAGCGCACTGAAATTAGATTATATCGATGAACATTGGATCGTCGGACATTATTCGCTAAATCAGAAGGCAACGGCGGACGTCGGTACGGTACTCGAGGCGTGTACGGGGGACTTGACGACGACACTCGAGGGCGAACTGACCGTGCACGACACGATCGTGGTGAGTCGTCCGCCGTTCACGAACGCAGGTGATGACTTTATGTACAAGGCGGTCACGTATGTGGAAGGGGACCAACTGTACGCAGTCTGCCGGGACATGGTCTCGCCGAATCTCCAGGCCGAAGTCGTTCCATCGTTCCCTGAACAAGTCGTCACTTCCCAACCGGTCGACCGGGCGCCGGTCGTGTTACCGGTCTCAGAATCGGCCAAGAAAGCGTTCCTCGAAGCGGATGTGTTGCAGGACCATCCGTTCAAGCTCGAGCCGTTCGGTGATGCCGTGTTCGCGTTCTCGCAGGCGCTCTACGGTGAAATCGAGATTGCGATCGACGGCTGGCCGCCGTTGTTCCCCCTTCATATGTTTGAACCGGCGTCCGCTGGAATCGGGGACATTCAGATGATGCTCGCGTCGAGCGAGACCGAGTCGTTACCTTATATCTTAATGCGATACGGCGACGGATCCGTCTCTTCCCAACCACTCGAAGTGACGTTCGATGCGGAGATGGCGGCCCCTCGCTTCGAGTCGCTCGAGATTGAACGGCTACCGATCGATACGGGCGCCCTCATGCCGGACGTTTCCTACCCGGTTTTCGCCTTGCATTATGAGAAGGATGGAAAGTCCGAGACGTCTGAAATGACGTTCACGTATCGGGAAGGGACGTTCAGTACGGAAGAAGACCGCGACTTGAGGCAGCAGTTCGCAGACGAGCAGTTGGGGAATCAAAGCGCGTCACCCTCTGTCTACGTCCATAAAAGACCGTTCAACTTTGACGAGACGCTCGGCTATCCGGATGTCCTCAAGGCGGCAGGCACCGATTTTAACGAGCTGATCGAGGCGATCGAACTGGCCGAGCCCGTCAAACGGGGCGGCGATACGGGTGAGTACCCACTGTTGACGATTGTGGACGGATTGAAAGGACAGCAGTTCGCCATTTCGTTCAAACAACGGTCGAAGAAGCGTGACGTGTACGTGACGGACCAGTTGACGGACCGGACGTATAAATTGACGAGCGCAGGGGCCGAGACATTCTTCTCGTACTTCCCGGATCTGAAAAAGAAATGAGTGGGGTGAACATGAAGAAGCGGACGTTAGCGGCACTCTCGCTATTGTTGGTCGCTGCGGGTTGTTCGGAAGATGTGGACGTCGTCCGCTATGGCCATATCGAGGAGCACTGGCAAGCCGAACAGTTTAAACTAAACGCACGAGATCAACATGTCGACGCGGAAGCGTTATTACACCTATGCGAAGACGATGAACGCTTGTCGGAACTAGACGGTGAGACGTTTTCAGTGCTCGGGATGGCGTATGCGACGCGTGCCCCGTTTGTAACCGACGACTATGATGGATACGCCTTTACCGAAGTGACGTACGTCGAAGGAGACGCGGTCTATGCGCTCTGTCGGTCGAACGAAATGGAAGGATACCGCGCCGCCAAGCTCGAGGACCGGCCTCCTTATTTTAAAGACGAAGTCGGAATGGAGATTTCACTTCTTCCGACCGTCAATCTCGCGACCGAGAGAGAGCGAGACGCGTTAGATGAACCGGATGCCTTCTATCAGGAAGGACACGATATTCGCGTATATCCTGACACGCTCATGACCATCTCACCCGGATTAAGCGGCACAATCGAGTTTAAGATCGGGGACAAGATTGTCGACTTCCCATCCCTTGACTTCAATCCACAGTTCGGCGAGCAACGGAAGTTCGTGGCATTAGGCTACGATGCCTTGACGAATCTTCCTCATTTTTTGTTATCCCATGACGGTGTTCACTACAGTACGAGCGTCATGAAAGATAGCGACATCCTCCTCAACGGTGCAGATCATCTTTCTGTCCGTCCCCTATTCAAAGAAAGGGATATGGAATCAATGGCATTGATTCCGCTGTACGACCTTACGATCGACACGGGTGGACACAAGAGCTCGAAGACCGTGTCGATACGTTATCGTCCGAGTCTGCCGGGTACCGGTGCGGACGATCCAAATGAGAGATCGGTCGCTTATCTTCACAAATACCCTTACCACTCGGATGTGCCGCTCCCGTTTCCGGACGCCGTCAGCGTGAGCGGAGAAGCTTATGAACGATTAGTCCGAGCGCTCGAGACCGCAACCCCTTCGACAAAAAGCGGTGAAACGAAAGACTATGAGCATTTGACGCTGCTACATGGGAATCTCGGGCAACAGTTCGAGGTGAGTTACCAACAGCGGTCGAAAAAAGTCGACGTCTTTGTGAAAGACATGAAGACCGGTGCGGGGTTCAAACTGTCGAGCGTCGGGGCGGAGACGTTCGAGGAGTTGTTCCCGCAGGCGTTCGAATGACCGGGGACAACAATCGGCACTCCAGATTTATGGATTGAATAGCATGCCTCAGGAACGCCTAAACTTCGGGCGTTCTTTTGTTGTGATGAGCAGTAAACAACTGGTAAATACTTCGAGTTTAAGATATTGACCATCTGTATAAATCCTCACTAGCCGGGACTATTCGCACACGGTAAACTAAAATTTCCAGCACGTTAAAGGAATAAAGTCCTAATATAATTCGAGATAATAAGGTGGGAATAATCGGAATGACACAACATTCGAATCGCACGCTCACAGCTCCTGACGTCCTCACGACCATCGCCTCGAATATGGCGATGATCCGATTTGACCGACAACGTCTCGTCGTCGATGTGAACGACTTGTTCGCCAAGACGATGAAATATCGTCGAGACGAGATGATCGGCATGCATCACCATTTGTTCTGCACGCCCGAATTTGTCGGCAGTCCTGACTTCAAGCGTTTTGGAACAAGTTGTTCAGCGGTTTCAGCGCAAGTGACAAAATCGAACAGATTGATGCACACGGTGAATCGATTTGGCTCGAGGCGACCTATATGCCAATCTTTGAAGGCGATGAAGTCGTTAGGGTCGTTAAAATCGCTTCGGATATCACCGAGCGCCAATTGACGATTGAACGCTATGCACGCACGTTCCAAGACATGGCCGGAGACTTGGACGCTCGTGCCCGGAGCGGGATGGAAGAGAGCCATCATTTGAAACAGACGATTGAACGACTCGAACGGGACGCGTCGGTCAATTTGGTTACGCTTGGCAAACTCCAAGACCAAGCCAGTGAAATCACAAAAATCGCCAGCACGATAAAAGAGATCGCCGCCCAGACGAACCTGTTGTCGCTGAACGCTGCCATCGAGGCGGCACGGGCCGGGGAACACGGCCTCGGGTTCAACGTCGTCGCGACCGAGGTCCGGAACTTGTCACGCCTCGTAGAACGGGCCGTCATCGAGGTCCGGGCGAACACGAACGGGATGAACCGAGAATTGACCTCCATCGTCGACGGCGTCTCACGCTCGAACGAAGACATCCATGCGAGCGTCACCATCATGGAAGACACGTTGCGGCGCTTCGCGAGCATCGAGCAATCGGCGGATTCATTGAACGGCACGACGGTGGCGTTCACGGGTGCAATTTAAAAAAACCAATCGACAAGGGCGAAAGCCTCGGTCAATTGGTTTTTTTGATTTGGAGCGTGTGCCCGTTCGCTTTAAGCCAAGACGTCGCCGTCTTGACGTTCGGATAGATCGAGGCGACCGTCGACCAGAACGCTTTTGAATGGTCGAAGTGGACGAGGTGGGCCCATTCATGGGCGATGACGTAGTCGAGTACTTTGGTCGGCGCGAGCATGAGCCGGACGTTGATCGAGATCGTCCCGGTCGAGCTACAGGAGCCCCAACGCGCCTTCTGATGCCCGATGCGAATCTTCTTTGCCCGGACGCCGAGTGTCCGTTCATATAGGAGTGAACGCGCGGTGACGTAACGGAGCGCCTCGACACGAAGGAACCGTTCATAGGCGGCACGGACGTGCGTCTCGTCCCACGTGTCGGGACAGATGAACGTGTCCTCTTCGAAGGCGAACGTATCGATGTTTTTCCGTCGGACGAGCGGCACCGTCTTCCCTTGGAATAACAACGTATCGGACGGCAATGCCGGCACGTGTGGAAGCGCCGCGAGCCGATCGTTGATCCAGTCCTTATGGTCATGCAAGATGGCCTCGACCGTCCGATTCGGGAGCCGGGCCGGGATGCGCAACTCGATTCCTTCAGGCGTCACGAAAAAGGCGGCGTATTTTCTGCGTTTATGGCGGATGACTTTCACGGTCATCGGTCTCACCCCCTCATCTTCTCGCTCGATTATAGAACACGTCTCGGAAAACCGCCACGCTTTTGCCGACAAGCCGATTGATATTTTTGATACAGTAAGGACAGGAGGGATGACTATGAAATCAATCTTACATCAAACGCTCGACCGGACCGGGACTGACTCGGTCAAATGGGACGGCCTCGAGCGCTGGTTCCGTTTGAAGTCTGACGTATTACCGTTATGGGTCGCCGATATCGATATCCGGACCGCACCAGCGATCAGCGAGGCGCTCGCAGCACGCGCGGCGACCGGGGAGTTCGGCTATACGCTGTTCTCACGTGAAGCGCAACGGGCGGTCAGTTCCTGGTATGGACGCCGTCACGAGACCGAGGTCGACCCGAACCACGTCTTGTTCTCGAACGGGGTCGTACCGGGGCTCACCCAGATCGTCGAGGCGCTCACCGAGACGGGGGACGGGGTCGTCATCCAGTCGCCGGTGTATCCGCCGTTCCATGAGCTCGTGACGGGGCTCGGGCGCGAACTGTTCGATGCGCCGCTCGAGCAAGTGGACGGTCGGTTCGAGATGGACTTCGTCGCGCTCGAGGAGTCGATGCGCCAGGCGAAACTGTTCCTGCTCTGCTCCCCCCACAACCCGGTCGGCCGGGTATGGACCGAGGAGGAGTTGCAGCGCGTCATCGAACTGGCCAAGCGGCATGACGTCATCGTCGTGGCCGATGAGATCCATGCGGACTTGACGTTCCCGACACAACGACACGTCGCCCTCAACCGCCTCGATTCGAACGTCATCACGGTCAGTGCGCCGTCGAAGGCGTTCAATATCGCCGGGCTGTTCGCTTCCTATATCATCTGTCCGGACGATGTCTGGCGAAAACGGATCATCCAAGTCCAGAACAAGCATCACGTCTTGCCGACGCCGTTCGCGAACACGGCCATCGTCGCGGCCTATACCGACCCGCGTGCCGAACGATGGCTCGACCAGCTGCGCGCCGAGCTCGAGGAACAGGCCGACTATCTCGTCGGACGAATCCAAGAATCGTTGCCCCGGCTGACCTGTTTCATGCCGGAGGCGAGCTATCTGTTGTGGGTCGACTTCGCGGCGCTCGGGCTCACCCCTGATGAGCGGAAGAAATGGTTGCAGCAGGACGTGCGTCTCTTCCTCTCCCCTGGGCTACCGTTCGGTATATCGGGACAAACGTTCGAGCGGATCAACTTCGGGACACGCCGCGCCATCCTCGACGAGGCGATTGAGCGCCTCGTCCGTCAAATCGGTGAGACGACACAACCCGAAGGAAACGCGTTTGTATGAAACGAGAAACGGGAAAAATTTCACAACGAGCCGACAGACGAGGCGGGAGAAAGCAGGTGAGATGATGGAGATCAATTGGAAGAAAAAGATGGAGGAGCAGTTAAGACGGAGCGGCTTCACGCTTCAAGTCGAGAATATGGCTAACATCGGGATGACCGAGATTCATGCGACATCCTCTCCGCTCATCTTTTACCCGCTCCGGATTCGGCTTTATGAACGGATGGGGTGGCTCATGTGCACGGTGGACGCAACGACCGTGAACCGCAGTGACGATCATCCATTGTTCGAGCGCATGGTCGCCGCGGTGTTCGAGCGGATCGTACGCCATCTCTATAACGCCTATGGCTTTCACTTATTGACGTATATCGGAAACACCGGGAATTACATCGCCCCGAAAGAGTCGGAGACGGGGGAGATCGTCCGCTTGCTCGCTCAACTGTGGAACGACCGGTCTTATTTACATCTAGAGACGTATGAGGAGTTTCCCGCCCTTTACGTGACCCCGCCTTGGGCCCATCAGGCGTACGCGCTCGAGAGCACGGACGATGAGTGGATCGTGTATGCGGGGCGGAGTGGTCGGCCGGCGACCGATTATCGCGCCGACGGGACCGTGCTTCGTCCCCACCGGCTGAGTGAAGGGGATCTCTTCTTCCCCGTCGACCGCATCCCGAAAGAGCCGGGGGCACTCGCCCTCGCTGAGTGGTTGCGGCTCGAACGTCGGGAAGTCGAGGACTTCATGCTCGCCTTCATGCGGACGATTCGAAAATTCGATCCATCGTTCGGTTTCGCCTGGGGCGGGACGGAGACGTTCTTTCACGGCGTGCCCGTCGAACCGTACGCCCAAGTGCTCCGACTCGAGAACGGCAAACGCCGCTATCGCGTCATGAACAACTCGGCGAAACGGCTGTTCGCCGTCGCTGACGACCCATTGGAATGCCTGAACGAGGTCGAGCAGACGCTACGGACGGTGCGACTACCGGACGACCGCGTCTCGTCGCTCGGTCAGCTCGTGATGGGGATTTGGCAACAGTTCGAGTCCGATGAGTCGACCTACATCCAAGAAGTCGCCTACCGTGGCATCTCCCAGTTCCAAATCGAGGAGAAAATCGGGCACGCCCTTTCCAACCAGCAGCGTATCCGCTGGATCGAGAAGACCGATCCGCACCAGTCCGTCATCGAGTATGCCTATTTGCGGATCACGTTCCCGAAACGACCGCCTGGACTTGTCACCGTCGAACCGATCGAATCCCCATACGAAAGAGGTGCCTTATGAGAATTGTCGATGCACGCGCGATGCCGATTAGTCACGAAGACCTGATTGCCGTGACCGAATCGTCTGTCTATTACCGACAGAAGCGAGGCGAGACCGCCTTCTCGATTTATCGTTACGTCGAGGAGGACGGGGCCGTCACCGAGATCAATCAACGTACGTATGAAGATTACGGCATGGCCAAGCTGTTCATGAGTGATGGGCGTGTCTACTTTCTGAACGAGGCGCCAGACCGTACGGGTGTCGTCCGGACAGAACTTGTCGCGCTCGAATATCGGACTGGACGAGAGGACGTGCTCGCGACGTTCGAAAAGCGAGGGAACAGTACACTCTATTGGGTGCTCGGCGACCGCTACTTCCTCTTCTTGACGAGCTATGGGACGACGGACGAGGCGTGGCTGTTCGACGTAGAGACGAATCAACAGGAACGGATCCGAGACGAACGTCTCATCGGTCAGGCCGGCCGGTTCCGCGAGCTGTATTTGTTTACAGCTTCGTTCGAAGGCGTCCCTTACATCATTTGCAACGCCCGACTCGACGAGTTTGACTATTATGAGGCGCTCGAGTCCGGTCTCGTCTCCCCGGACGATCCAATCGATCACTCCGAGGCGATTCTCGTTTGTTCGCTCGACGAGGCGGTCGATGCGATTTGGTCGAAGGCGGAGCACATCCCGTTCGATGACCTGATTCGCCTGCACGGGGAAGGGGACACCGTGCAATATTTGGGTGAACGGGACGGGAAGCTCCGCTTCGCGGCCTTCATCGACGAGGCGAACGAGGAGACGATTTATGAACTGACGGCACCGGACGTACTGCGTGAAGTCGCCGTCATCGACTGGGGCGCCTACGAGCCGCTCGATTTCACGTATGACGATGTCAGTTCGACGATTTTCATCAAAGTGGAGGAGTCGGACGAGCACACAGAACTGATCGATGCGACGTCCGGCGCCCGTTTCCTCGACACGGCTCCGTTCGAGCGTGTGCTCGGTGGGACATACTTCATCCATGAGTCGGCTGAAGGTGACCAAGGCGTGAGCATCTTCCACCTCGAGGCGAACGAACGCCAACGGTTCGAGAACGCATATTATACTGTGCTCGACGAGACGATCATCATCTTGTCGACACGTCAATTATGAAAAGCACCCCCGTCCTCATCGAGAGAGCGGGGGTGCTTCACGTCTTTGGTTTACATAATACATTATAGTAAACCTGTTATTGCCTGTATTTTTTTCTCATCACCGATATGGGCATATACTTGCGTCGTCGCGACCGATTCATGGCCGAGCAACTGTTGAATCGTCAAGACATCGACCCCGGCCATCGCCAGACGCGAGGCAAACGTGTGACGCAGTTTGTGCGGCGTCACTTGCTTGTGTACCAAGAACGATAGATACGGTTTCAAGCGATCGATGTGACGCTTGAGCATATGTTGAACCGTGCGGACGGAGAGTCGCTCTCCCTTGTCATTTTTGAAGACGGGGCCGCGTTCTGAACTCCATTCGGTCAGGAGTGCCACGAGCGGGGCGGCGAGGGGGACGATTCGTTCCTTGTCGCCTTTTCCGATGACGCGCATCGACCTCGTCGTCAAGTCGATGTCGCTCCAATCGAGTCCCGTCAGTTCCGATACACGGATGCCCGACAGGCCGAGCAATTGGATGATGAGGAAATCGCGCTCGCGATTCCGCTCGTACCAGGCGGCCTCGCGGTCGCTCATACCGACGTTGCTGCGCACGAGCGTCGAGAAATCGAGCCATTCGGACTCCGTTAAATAGACGGGGTTACGTTTCGCTCGTTTCGGGCGCTCGACAGTTTGGAACGGGTTCGTCCCCGCGACGCCGGTCTCGATTAGGAAGTGAAACAGTGACTGCATCGAGGACAGTTTGCGGTTGATGACGCTCGCGGCGTTGTCGAGCTCGAGGGCGAGATACGTCGCATACGCCTCGGCCCCGGCGTGGTCGAATTCGGCGAATGAGGCGGCCTCGACCGTCCTCGGGTCGACCTTGACGAGGCTCGCAGCCTCGACCCAGCGGAAAAAGTCGTCAAAATCGTACAAATAGCGCTGAGCCGTCTGTTTCGAATAATGTTTCGCCGCAAGATGGTTCAAGAACCGTTGGATGAAGTCGGGCATTCGGTCGTAGCCGTTCAAGTCGAATCGACGTACGGTTGCTTGGGTAGGGGTTTGACCGAGTTGGCGAAATAGATTCACGGAATCACTCCTTTAAAAACTGATCGATGAGATGACGCGGTCCTTGCCGGCCTGTTTGCCGGCGCGCAGGAAATCGTCCGCCTCCTTGACGAGGCGTTCGACCGCTTCTAGTGTTTTGCCATCGCGATGGGCGACGCCGATCGTCATCGTGACGTGAAGGCGAGCCCCCTCATAAATCGTTTCGGTCGATTTGATACGGCTAAGCAGCTCGTCGAGCCGTTCGTCAATGTCGGCCTCTGTCTCCCCGACGAGGAAGAGTAAGAACTCTTCTCCGCCCCAACGGACACAGACGGCGTCCGTCCATGTCAGCGTCGTGGCGACGCGGCGCAAGACGAGGTCGCCGCAATCATGACCGTGCCGCTCGTTGAACGCCTTGAAGTGATCGATGTCGGCCAGAGCGACGGCGTACGGTCGGCCTTCCTGCACCGCACGCGCGACGCCCTCCTCGATGCGTGACGTCCCGGTCAGTCGATTGTAGAGACCGGTCAGGCCGTCGCGCGAGGCGAGGGTATGCAGCCGTTCGTTCGTCCCCTCGAGCTCGTTCGTCACTTCGACGACCGATCCTTCGAAGATGAACGACAGTCCTGCAATGAGCCCGATCGTCGACAAGAGGCAGAACAAGCCGAGCGCTTGCTCGAAGGCGGGCGCAAGCGCTTCTGTGCCATCCGACACGAACAAGTAAAGCGAGCCGTAAATCGCCATGGCGATGCCGGTCGTCGCGACGCGCGCACCTCGATTCACGTTCGGCATGAAGAACACGCCATAGGCGACCATGATGATGAAGTAATGAACGTTCGCATCCCAACCGAGGACGATCGTTGAGATGACGGCATTGTAGACGACCTCGACGAACAGGCCGACGAAGAATGTCCGATAGTAGCGTTTATGTACGAAGTAAAACGAAATCGTGTAATACAGCACGCTGGCGACGTTCGACCAGGCGAGCAACATGACGTCGAGCCGTAAAAAGGTGACGAAGAACACGACATGAATCAACCATGCGAGCGCGTTCCCGTATAATGTGATGCGATAGTTATATAACGTACCGCGACGTTCCTCATAGGTTGTCCCCACGCGAACACCTCCTTTACTCAGTATATCGAAACCGGCTCCATTTGCACATATTTGTTTCGAAATTCGAGTCAATCGCTCGCCATCGACCCGCTTGGAACGGTCGTTATCCTTGCGTGAAATAGATATTTCACGCAAGGTTTGATTGCGTACAGGTTCGCGCCAATTTGCACGGTTCTCATACGCCCCGTTCGTGAAACTGAAAAAGACGCCAATGAACATGGTTTACATAATAATTTATAGTGAACCAATTGATTTGTTTTAAAAAAAGAAAAGAGTTACAGTTGTATGGAATCTGAAAATAAACCTTGAAACAGGGAATGAGGTAACGGTACACTGAGAACGTAAACAAAAGGGGGCAAACTAGAATGGATGACCAGCATTTGAAACGATTGCTCGAAGAAGCAAAGACGATCGCCGTCGTCGGGATCTCCTCGAACCCGAACAAGACCGCGAATCAAATCGCCGACTATTTGTTGTTGCAAGGCTACACCGTCATCCCGGTCAACCCGACGCTCGAGACGTGGAACGGACGGAAAGTGTATCCGACCGTCGAGAGTATTCCTGGCCATATCGATATCGTCGACGTCTTTCGTCGCAGCGAGTATTTGGCCGAGGTCGCCGAGGATGCCGTCCGACACGGGGATGTCGGGCTCATCTTCAACCAGCTCGGTCTCTCGAGCGCTGACGCGGAACGGATCGCCCGCGAAGCCGGGATCGATTACGTCGAGAACCGATGCATCTATGTCGAGCACGCCCGCTTGATCGGTTAAGACCTGCCTCCTTGGCAGGTCTCCTTTTTTTCACGTGCCTCGCGCGTCGGGGGCGGGCTTGCCAGAATCGAAAAACAGCTATACAATAGGAAAGAAAACGAACGTGTGTTCGAAATTGAGGTGACGAAAATGTCAACAGATTTATTCAATTACAATGAAGACGCCATTCAGGTGCTCGAAGGACTCACGGCCGTCCGTAAACGACCAGGGATGTACATCGGTTCGACCGACCATCGCGGTCTCCACCATCTCGTCTACGAGATCGTCGATAACGCGATCGACGAGGCGCTCGCCGGGTTCGGCGGGCAAATCGATGTGACGATTCATAAAGACGATGCCATCACGGTCCGCGACCATGGCCGCGGCATGCCGACGGGGATGCACGCTTCCGGCAAACCGACGCCAGAGGTCATCTTCACGGTGCTCCATGCCGGCGGAAAGTTCGGTCAAGGCGGCTATAAGACGTCCGGGGGCCTCCACGGGGTCGGCGCCTCGGTCGTGAACGCACTGTCGAGCAAGGTCGTCGTGACGATTCACCGTGACGGCAAGCTGTTCGAGCAGACGTTTGCCGACGGCGGAATCCCGCAGACGACGCTCCTCGAGACCGGGAAGACGCGCCAGACCGGCACGAGCGTCTATTTTAAACCGGACGCCTCGATCTTCTCGACGACGACCTACAACTACGACACGCTCGCCGAACGGTTGCGCGAGTCGGCGTTCCTCTTGAAAGGACTCACGATCACGCTGAAAGACGAACGAACTGACAAGGAAGAGAGGTTCCATTACGAGGAAGGGATCGCCGAGTTCGTCCAATATTTAAACGACGACAAGGCGACGCTCCACCCGATCGTCTATTTCGAAGGGACAGAGAACGACATCGAGCTCGAGCTCGCCTTCCAGTTCACGGACGCCTACTCCGAGAACGTCCTCTCGTTCGTCAATAACGTCCGGACACGCGACGGCGGCACGCACGAGGTCGGCGCCAAGACGGCGATGACCCGCGTCGTGAACGAATACGCACGTAAGAACGGCTTGTTGAAAGAGAAAGACAAGAACCTCGACGGTGGCGACGTCCGCGAAGGGCTCACGCTCATCGTCTCGGTCCGAATCCCCGAGGAGTTCCTCCAGTTCGAGGGACAGACGAAGTCGAAACTCGGCTCGCCGGAAGCGCGGACGAGTTCGGACAGCGTCATGGCGAAGCAGTTGACGATCTTCCTCGAGGAGAACCCACAGATGGCGACGATGCTCATCAAGAAGGCGATCCGTGCCGCCCAGGCCCGCGAAGCCGCCCGCAAGGCGCGTGAAGAGGCTCGTAACGGCAAGAAGAAGAAACGTTCGAGCATCTTGAACGGGAAACTGACGCCGGCGACGTCGAAGAACGCCGCCAAGAACGAACTGTTCCTCGTCGAGGGTGACTCGGCCGGCGGTTCGGCCAAACAGGGCCGTGACCGGACGTTCCAAGCCATCCTGCCGCTCCGCGGGAAGGTCATCAACTCGGAGAAGTCGAAGCTTCAGGACATCATGAAGAACGAGGAGATCAACACGATCATCCATGCGATCGGGGCCGGCGTCGGCCACGACTTCGACCTCGAGGACTGCAATTTCGACAAGGTCATCATCATGACCGACGCCGATACGGACGGGGCGCACATCCAAGTGCTCCTGCTGACGTTCTTCTTCCGCTATATGCGGCCGCTCGTCGAGGCGGGCAAAGTGTTCGTCGCTTTGCCGCCGCTCTATCGTATCTCGAAAGGCAAAGGCAAGTCGGAACAGTTCGAGTACGCCTGGGACGAAGAGGCGCTCGAGAAGCTCGTCAAAGTGTATAAGAAGGGGTATATCCTCCAGCGCTACAAAGGTCTCGGGGAGATGAACGCCGACCAGTTATGGGAGACGACGATGAACCCGGACACACGGACGCTCATCCGTGTCACGGTAGACGACGCCGCCATCGCCGACAAGCGCGTCTCGGTGCTCATGGGAGACAACGTCGCCCATCGCCGTGAGTGGATCGAGGAGAACGTCGCCTTCGGCCTCCAGGAAGATGATTCGATCATCGCCAATGAACACGTGACTAAAGCGATTGAGGAAGTGATGTAACGATGTCGACGATTCAACACATTTTAAACTTGTCGCTCGAACAGGTCGTCGGTGACCGTTTCGGGCGTTACTCGAAATATATCATTCAGGACCGGGCGCTTCCGGACGCGCGTGACGGGCTCAAACCCGTTCAGCGCCGTATCCTGTATGCGATGCACCATGAGGGCAACACGAACGAGAAACCGTACCGCAAATCGGCCAAGACGGTCGGGAACGTCATCGGGAACTATCACCCGCACGGTGACAGCTCCGTCTATGAGGCGATGGTACGCCTGTCACAGGACTGGAAGTTACGTTATCCGCTCATCGACATGCACGGGAACAACGGCTCGATGGACGGCGACTCGGCTGCCGCGATGCGGTATACCGAGGCCCGGCTATCGAAGATCGCCGGCGTCATGCTGACGTCGATCTCGAAGAACACGGTCGACTACACGCCGAACTTCGACGATTCGACCGAAGAGCCGCTCGTCTTGCCGTCACTTCTCCCGAACCTGCTTATGAACGGGACGACGGGCATCTCGGCCGGTTACGCCACCGAGATCCCGCCGCACAACTTGACCGAGGTGCTCAATCTCGCCATCGCCCGCCTGAAAGGTCAGGTCCAAACGGCGACGGAAGCGCTCGAGTACATGCAAGGACCGGATTTCCCGTCCGGCGGGATCGTCATGGGTCGCGACGGCATCTTGAAGGCGTTCGAGACCGGAAAAGGCAAGGTCATCATCCGTGCCAAATCGGTCATCGAACCGCTCAAGGGTGGCCGTGAACAAATTACGATCACGGAGCTCCCATATGAGGTGAACAAGGCGAACCTCGTCAAGAAGATGGAAGAACTCCGTCTCGACAAGAAGGTCGAAGGCGTCGCCGAGGTCCGCGATGAGACCGACCGGACCGGCGTCCGTGTCGTCATCGAGTTGAAGAAAGAGGCCGACGCGGAAGGTGTGCTCCACTTCTTCTTGAAGCATACCGACCTGCAGCTCGCCTACAACTACAACATGGTCTCGATCGTCAACCGGACACCGAAACAGATGGGACTGCTGCCGATCATCGATGCCTATTTGAAACACGTCGAAGAGGTCGTGACGCGGCGGACGACGTTCGAGCTCGAGCAGGCGAAGAAACGCGCCGAAATCGTCGACGCGCTTGAACAGGCCATCTCGGTCTTAGATGAGACGCTCGAACTCATCCGTTCGGCGAAAGATAAAGCCGAGGCGAAACAGAAGCTCATGGCGCGCTTCTCGTTCTCGGACCGCCAAGCCGAAGCGGTCGTCATGCTTCAATTGTATCGCTTGACGAACACGGATATCGTCGAGCTTCAAAAAGAGGCGAAGGCGCTCCAAAAAGAGATCACGCGTCTCGCGAACATCTTGAACGTCGACGCGACGAAACGGAAGCTCATCTCGAAAGAACTCACGGCGCTCCGTGACGAGTTCGGTGATGCGCGACGTTCGGTCATCGAGTCTGAGGTCGAGGAGTTGAAGCTGAAGACCGAGGTCATGATCGCCGTCGAAGAGACGATGGTCTTCGTCAGCCGTGACGGTTACGTCAAACGCTCGTCGATGCGCTCATACGGCGCCTCGAGCGACGAGATGCCGGACATGAAAGACAAGGACCGTCCTGTCCTCGTCACCCAGGCAATGACGACGGACCACTTGCTCGTCTGGACGAACAAAGGCAGCTACTTGCTCATCCCGGTCCATCAAATCCCAGAGTCGAAATGGAAGGATGCCGGACAGCACGTGGCTAACCTCGTGCCGATTGAAGGCGAGCAAGTCGTCTCGGCCGATGTCGTCTCGACGTTCGATACCGACGCACACTGCCTGTTCGTGACGCGTGACGGCATGGTCAAACGGACGCCGCTCCGTGACTATGACGCCCAGCGTAAGTCGAAAGCGCTCATGGCGCTCAAGTTAAAAGGCGATGATACGGTCGTCTTCGCAGGGATCAGCGACGGGCCGGGCCAATTGTTCCTCGTCTCGGAGCGAGGCTATGGGCTCTGGTTCAAGGAAGATGACGTACCGGTCGTCGGGCAACGTGCCGCCGGCGTCAAGGCGATGAACTTGAAGGATGGTGACACGGTCGCCGATGCGTTTGCCTTCTTCACGCCGCCTCTCTTCGTCCTCGTGACGCAGCGTGGCGCAGTCAAGAAGATGAAGCTCGAGGATCAGTTCGATTGCACGAACCGTAACTTGCGTGGGACGATGCTCATCCGTGAAGTCAAATCGAAACCGCATCAGATTCGTCGTGTGCTCCCGGTGCATGACGATGAGACGCTCCACATTATCGGGAAAAAGAAAGCGAAGACGGTCAAGACGAAGCAGTTGACGCTTCTAGACCGCTACGCCAACGGCTCGTTCGTGTTTGACGAGGAGACGTTCGGTGAGATTGAAGACGTGTACCTCGATTGAGGAGGGCCCTGTACAACAGACGTTGTGCAGGGTTTTTTCGTTCCGGTATAAATGTATTTAAGGAGACAGAAGCTTGAAAAGTAGCTGGATTCGCGACATCGATCTTGAAATGAAATGGTTGCTTGACGAGCGGTACGGACTAAATGATTCGTTTACAGAAAGCTTTTACGATGAGAAATGAACAAAAGACGCGCGAGGCGTCTTTTTGAATACGTCTTAGATGTCAGCCTCCATAAGATACCGTTCCAAATCGGCCTGTTGGCGCAAGTGATGGCGGGTATGCATCTCGATCAGGGCGTACCACTCTTGTGCGTTCAACCAGCCAAAACCGCCATGCTGGGCTTTAACGTAAGGATTTGCCGACCGGACGAACGGTTCGAGGCGCTCAAGACGGGAAAGCAATGCATCGATCCGGCGTTCGAGCAGTTCCCGTTTGTCCGTATTGTTCGGAGGTTGGTTCATTTCGTCAAGTAAACGGATTTTCATCGGAGGGAACCCACCGGCCTGAAACAACCGTTCACCGAACTCGGTCTTCCCGAGCGGTTGCTCTTCAGTGGAAGCGAGACACCGTTTAATCTCATCCGCATATTCCTCAGCCACCACGATGATATGGTCGTACATTTGTCCGATTGACCAGATATCGTCTGCTGCCTGATATCGCAACTGTCGCTCGGTATAACCGTCCAAATCGTCTTTGAATTGGGACAATATAAGCATCGTCATACGTTTCCTCCTTGATGAATCATATTGTATGAAGTATATCATGTGCACGATACGTACTTTCTGCTAGAAGCGGGTATTCTTGAAGAGGAACAACTCACCCCTGCGGCGAAATGAGTAGCAGGACAAACGATGGAGGGATGACTATGTCAGAATGGCTCGATTGGGCCAAACGGCTACAGGCATTGGCTCAGGCCGGCTTGACGTTCACGAAAGACGAGTTTGACCGCGAGCGGTACCTTGAGCTGCAACAGATTGCGACCGAGATGTTTGAACGACAATCCAATCTCGCATTGGACGAGATCACCGAGTTGACGCACATTGATGGCTATCCGACACCAAAGCTTGACGTACGGGGTGTCGTCTTCCAAGAAGACCGGTTGTTGCTCGTCAAAGAACGTTCAGAAGGACGTTGGACGCTTCCGGGTGGCTTTTGCGAGGTCGGGCTCTCGCCTACGGAGAATATCGTCAAAGAGATTGAGGAGGAAGCGGGATTTGATGTCGCACCGATCCGTCTCGTCGCCTTGTTTGATATGCATCATCACCCACATCCGCCCATGTCGCAGCATTACTATAAACTGTTTATCGAATGCGAGCTGATTGGCGGGGAGGCGCAGGTGAGCTATGAGACGAGTGACGTCGGCTTTTTCACACGGGACGCGTTGCCGCCGCTCTCGCTCGCTCGGAACACGCTCGAGCAACTCCATATGTGTTTTGACGCCCGATGGCAAGAAGACTGGGTGACATTGTTTGATTGAGGGGAGGGGATTGTGTGGTCATTACACGCTTGGAACATGTTCATCAACTGACCTTTTACGCGCCGGTACTGCCGATTAACGTCCAATTGATTGAAAGAGAGCTCGGGCTCGTCTTGATTGATACGGCACTTGAACGGAACGCCGCGGACATTTTGGCCTATATCGAGTCGCTTGAACGGCCGCTTCTTGCCATTTTATTGACGCATGCCCACGGCGACCACGTCGGAGGTGTCGATCGCATCTTGAAAGTCCATCCTCATGCCGAGTTGTACATCTCGCGCCGCGATGCCCGATTGCTTGAAGGGGATCGGACGACCGACCCGGATGAGCGGGAGCTTAAAATTAAAGGCTCGCTCCCGACAATTCATTCGTTGCCGGACAAGCGGTTAGACCCAGGTGAGCGGTTGTTCGGGTTCCGCGTCTATCACGCTGCCGGTCACACACCGGGATCCGTCGCTTATTTTGATGAAGCGAGTCGGATTCTGTTCGCAGGCGACGCGTTTCAATCGCATGGGGGAGTCGCTGTGGCAGGGGACGTCAGACCGCTTTTCCCGCTTCCTGGACTGGCGACATGGGATAAGTCGGCCGCTGTCGAGAACGCCGAGAAGTTGATCGATCTCGCGCCACGTCATACGTTCGTAGGCCATGGAAAATCGATTGAAGGGACTCATCGGCTCTATCGGGCGCTAAAACGCGCGAAGCGTAAACGGGCACGGCTGTTTTCACGGTAAAGGAGGAGGTGTGAGATGATGGAGCTACGTGAGATTCAGACGACGCAATATCGTTCGGCTGAGCAAATGCTCGAGATTCAACGAAATGCCTACGCGGTCGAGGCTGAGTTGATCGGTTTCGATGAGATTCCAGCTCGATATGAGACGGTTGAAGTGATTCAAAATTTACCCGGTGAGAGTTACGGATTGTATAACGACGAGCGGTTGATTGGATTTATCACGATCGAGACGGCCGAGACAACGGTCGAAGTCACAAAGCTGTGTATTGATCCGACGTATTTTCGGGCGAGACTGGCGACGACTTTGCTCGAACACGTCCTAAGCCTTCATGAAGACAAGCTAGTTTATGTCCATACCGGAAAACATAACGGTCCAGCAAAGCGTCTGTATAAGAAGTTAGGGTTTGAAGCGAGCTCTGAATTCGAACCGGAACCCGGTGTCACATTGATTCGATTTACACGTGCATAACATCTCGTCTCATTTCTCTCATTCTGTCTCACTTCTTTAAGTATACTAAAGGATTGAGACAGAGTTTTATTTTTACTGATAATATATGTTATGTAAACTAATAAAAAAAGCAGAGAAAATCGATGCCAGATGTGACGTCTCTCCTCTCAGCTGCAACTCAGAAAATCTTGTACCAATACAACGTCATGTCGATGTTCGGATTGCCGGTTTGTTTGAGTGTATCGACACCGCCGAGCGCGAACCCTTCTTTCGCATAAAATCGACACGCGATCACGTTATCGTTCTGCGCTTCGAGTGACAATCCGAGCAACGATTGCTCTTTTGCCCACGTCTCTACAACACCGATTAACAAATGACCGAGCCCGCTGTTTCGATACGCTTTCTGCACAGCGATGTTCTCGATATATGCAAAACGGTTCCAGTCTCTTGCGACACGGATTTGTCCGATACAAGTCGTCTCGTCGAATGCCAAGAATACTTGTTTGTCCTCACGATTGATGTACTCAGACCAGTCCAGTGAATCGTCCGGGAATCTCGTCTCATAAACTTTCTCATATAACTGTTCCTCATACATCCAAACTCCGTCTCTATAGCTCGGAATGATTTTTCCGATGATTGGAAATGAATCATTTGCCTCGTTCACGACGCTGATGGAATCCTCATTTAACGTTTGAATCGAGATATCTAGGAATCCTCTCATTGGATCTTTCTCCTTTCGGCCGCTCCTATATCGTCTCATCAGACTAGCCATACAGTGGCGGTTATGAAATCAAACTTGGAGGTTCAGTTGACAATACTTCGACTACATCATGTGATGTCAAGAACACATAATGGTGAATATCATAGATTTTTTCGTAACTGTTGTCTGCCTCTTCAGCTAGCCATTCCAAATAGTTTGAATCGGTCACTCGGAAGAGTGTCCACTCGCCAAAATAATTCGTGTCATAATGTTTATATAGATGGTCTAGCGTTTTTAAAAGCGTTCCTTCGTCTGTATTTCGATACGAAAACACAAGTCCGTCAAATAAGAATGTATATATGTTCTCATCCGCATCAGTAAACACGAGTTTTAATCCGTCTTTATCATCAATTAGAGCCTGCAATTCTAGTTTAGCCGGCACCTCTTTATTCACGCTCCATCTTTCCCATTTCGCCATTCGCATCCCCTCCTTTTATTGTGATCGTCTCTCACGCACATTACATACCCATCGAGAATAAGGCCATCAAATTCCAAAGTGACAATCCTAGTGGAATGAGCGACAGGATGGTCACCCATCTTTTCTTTGTAAAGAGTCCAATCGTAAGCGTGGTTAAGCCGATTGCTAAAACGATGATTATCGTCATAACTGTCATGGTTGGTCCATCTCCCGTAGCTGGATTATTGTAACTGGTTTAAAGCTAGTTGCTCGTCGTTCATCAAGCACCTGTTACATTATTTGCTAGATTGATATGAAACTCCTCTTTCTGCTTGATACATCATAGCCAACATCAACAATTCCTTGATTCAACTTTATTCATTGTTGGACAAAGTTTCTTCACCATCCGCACAACTAGCTCAATTCAATTCTACACCTGTTTCGTCGGAAATAATAAACTGTATTACTCAACTGAATCGTTCATTCAAGGACGTGATAGCGCTTTATGGATTTATGTTTCAAAAATAACTTTAACGCTGTTCATCCATTCTTAGGAGTTGCCTGTAATCGATTGTCATGCTATTTTTAGACAGATGATAACTTAAGGAGGAACATAAATGAAACGTTTGACAAAAGGCTTCGCGGCCTCCCTTTTACTTGCGGTCCCGCTCGCGGCGTGTGGTGATTCGAGCACCGATCAGGCCGAGACTTCGCGCTGGGATGAGATTCAAGAGAGCGGTACGCTCACGGTCGGGACGGCCGGCACACTCTACCCTGCCTCGTTCCGTGCCGAAGAAAGTGACGAGTTGACAGGATTCGATGTCGAATTGATGAAAGAGATTGGTCAGCGGCTTGACCTTGAAGTTCAGTTCAAAGAGATGGCGTTTGACAACATGTTGACGAGCGTCCAGAACGGGCAGATCGACGTCGCCGCGAACGACATCTCGGTCACAGAGGACCGCAAAGAGAAGTTCGCCTTCTCAACACCGTATAAGTACACGTACGGAACGGCCATCGTCCGGAAGAGTGACCTTTCAGGCATCGACTCGCTCGAGGACTTGAAAGGCAAGAAAGCCGCTGGAGAAGCGACAACCGTCTTCATGGAAGTGGCGCGTCAATACGGGGCTGAAGAAGTCATCTATGACAACGCGACGAACGACCAGTACCTTCGTGATGTATCGACTGGGCGCACGGACGTCATCTTGAACGACTACTACCTGCAGACGCTCGCCCTCGCCTTCTTCCCGGAGTTCGATATCGCCATCCACCCGGATATCGCTTATAACCCGCAAGAAGTCGCATTCCTCATGTCGAATGAGAACGACGAGTTGCAACAAAATATCGATCGTGTCCTTGCTGAGATGCTAGAGGACGGTACGGTGAAAGAATTGTCAGAGCAGTTCTATAACGGCGCGGACGTATCGGTCGAGCCGGACGTCGATGCGACGATCGTCGAATTGGACTGAGTATGTTCGAAGGAGTGAAATGGGAGGCAATCTTTGATGCCGACTTGGCCATCCGCTCGTTCCCGTACCTTCTCGGGGGGCTGCCGAACACGCTATGGATCTCGTTCGTCAGCATGTTCTTCGGGCTTGTGCTCGGTTTAATCCTTGCCCTTGGTAAGCTGTCACCGTCACGGCTACTCCGCTTCCCGTCGACGTTTTATATTTCGTTCATGCGAGGTGTGCCGATTTTGATTATCTTGTTCATTCTCTATTCCGGGTTCCCGTTCATCGGGATTCAGTTCGCGGCGTTGACGGCGGCGATTATCGGTTTTAGTTTGAACTCGGCCGCTTATATCGCCGAGATTATCCGGGCCTCGATTCGTGCGGTGGATGATGGACAGGTCGAGGCCGCCCGCTCACTCGGGATGAACAAGTGGCTGACGCTCAAAGGGGTCATCTTGCCCCAGGCGACACGGATCGCCCTCCCCCCGCTCTCGAACGTGTTTCTCGATTTGATTAAGGCGAGCTCGCTCGCCGCGATGATCACCGTCCCCGAAATCTTCAACAAGGCGAAGATCGTCGGAGGACGAGAGTTCGATTACATGACGGTCTATTTGGTCGTCGCCTTGATCTATTGGGGCATCTGTACGTTCATGTCGTTCTTCCAAGACTGGCTCGAACGGCATTTTGAACGCTACTTGGATTCACCGAAACGATGACGGAAGCGTCATCGTTTTTTCTTTTCGTTCCATGCGGGCGTTTGAATGTGCTATGATTTTCTTAAATATTCAGAAAAAAGACGGGGGAACTACTCATGATACAACCATGGACCACATATTTGAACGACCAAGTGATTGGACAGTCGAAAGCGATCAAACTGTCGACGATCGCCCTGCTCTCCGGGGGACACGTCTTGCTTGAGGACCGGCCGGGGACCGGGAAGACGACGCTCGCGAGAAGTCTCGCTTCCTCTGTATCGGCGGCATTCCAGCGGGTACAGTGTACGCCGGACACGCTTCCGAGTGACATTTTAGGGATGGAACTGTTCAATCCGACGACCGGTTCGTTCGAGCGTCGGACCGGACCGATTTTCACGTCGATCTTGCTCGTCGATGAGATTAACCGGACGACGCCGCGGACGCAGTCCGCACTGCTTGAAGCGATGCAGGAACGCCAAGTGACGCTCGGCGAGGTGTCGATGCGCCTACCTGATCCGTTTTTCGTCATCGCGACGCAAAACCCGTTCGATGGGCAAGGTACGTTCCCACTCCCGCAAGCACAGCTCGATCGTTTCTTGTTTAAGCTGTCGCTCGCCCCGTTGTCACGGGAGTCCGAGCGCCGGTTGCTCCGGAACGAACATTTGAGTGCGGCGCCGTTCACGTTGAAGCAAGACGAGCTCGCTGAGATGCAACAAGCGGTCCGTGACGTGACGTTCCATGAGGCGATGGAGGATTATCTCCTCGATTTCGTCGAGGCGCTTCGGCACCACCGGGACATCGAGGTCGGGCCGAGCCCGCGGGCGACTCTCGCCTATACGATGGCGGCCCGGGCCCACGCCTATATGGATGGACGCGACTATGTCGCACCGGAAGACATCAGGGAGCTCGCCTTACCGATTCTCGGCCACCGTGTCGTGTTGACGGTCGAGGCATCCTTGAAGACGAAACCATCAAAATTGATCAAGTCTGTCCTTGAGACCATCGCGGTCCCATCCGAGGTGTGACATGCAACTCGTCAGCCCTCGCTACCTCGAGCCCGGGTATATGTGGCTCTTGTTCGTCGTCGGGGTATTCATCGCCCTGTACGGCAACGTCTTCCTCGCGAGTGTGGTCATCGGGTTCAGCCTCTATGCGCTCATCATGCCGGAGCTGTTGTTTCGGCTCGCGGATTACGTCCACGTCTCAGTGACGGATGAGTTGAAGCTGTTCCCGGGGGACGAGGAGACGTATACGATCAATCTATTGTCGACGGCACCTGTCCCGCTCGGTGTCGTCCGTTTGTCCGGTTACTTGCATCCGACCGTCGACTCGGAGGACCATGCGTTCTGGCGCCAAGAGAACTATGTAGGCCGCGAGGCGGAAGTCGCCTATACGCTTCCGTTGAAAGCGATCAAGCGCGGTCCGATCCGGATTGAGGCGATCGGCATGGAAATCCGTGACCCGCTCCGGATGTTCTCGCTCTATAAAGAAGAGCCGCTCGATCGGATCGGCTACGTCTTCCCGGACTTCATGCCGTACCCGATCCCGAAACGGCCGCCGACGTTGCCTGGGGAAGAGATGGTGCGCCATAGCGCTTACCGGGACCCGGAGACGTTCCAATCGGTGGCGCCGTACCACGGCCAGCCGATGCGTCAACTGTATTGGTCGGCCTATGCGAAGACGGGCGAACTGCTCGCCCGGACCGAGCAACCGGTTCAGGCGAACGAGTATGTCGTCGTCCTCGACTTGTTGACGAAAGACGGACGTGCCCTCACCCACCAGATGGAACGGTTGATCTCACAGGCGGCGGCGCTATGCCGCGACTTTGAGAAAGAGAACGCGAGCTATGGGCTCATCGTCCCGACGCTTACGAAAGACGGCATCACGTATGACCTCGCCCCGGGGAGCGGTGAGACGCATTTTCGTAAGGTCATGACGACACTCGCTTGTCTGTCGGAACGTGACTTCCCGCTCGCACGGTCATTGTTCGAACGGAAGGTCGCCAAATACGGGGGCAGCCAGTCTATCCTCCGGCTCGGGGGTGACGGACGATGAAACTATTATGGTGGGTCTTTGCCGCGTTTTATGTCGGTCACGTCTTTCCACTCGTCTATCTTCTCACGCTGCGATTCCCCCGCAATTGGCAGCTCGGTGCCCAGACGGCGCTCAGCGTCATGGCGCTATACTTCTCTTTTGAGATGAGTGTCTCCTTGTTGTTGTTCACGTACGTGCATGCCTTCATCCGCACGCTCGACTGGACGGACCGGTACGCCATCGCAAGCGTCTTGTTCTTGATCGTCGACTGGTTGTTCCCGCCGGCATCCCAACCGCTCGCGATGATCGCATTCCCGTTCCTGTTCTTGTTTTGGCAACGAAGTCTCTATTACCGCCGTGATTATAAACGGATGTTGGCGATGCTCGCCGTCGGCCTCTCAATCGGGTTGACGATTGCCGTCGTGCTCCGGACGATTAAAGAGCTGTTGTTCGGCGATCTCGTGGCGTGGGTCCGTCCGTTTCTCATGTGGATTGCCGGCTGGTTCGATGGGTTCACGCTTGACCCGTCCGACCGGGTGAACCGGTTCATGGTGCCTGAAAATCCGAACTTGGATGCGGAGACGCTTTCGAACGAGACGTTCTTTGAGACGGCCTCGAATCAGACAGTCGTATGGATCGCCCTCTTCATCTTCTTGCTCGTCATCGGGGTGTTCCTGTTCATCTACTTGCAGAAACGAAAAGATGTCCAAGAAGAGGCGGTCGTGCCGAGACGGGCGCATGTCACCCATGAACGGACGCTACGTGCCGTGCGCACGCCGAAACACGTCCGGCTACTCGATGCGGGACGTCGTCTCGAGAAAGCCCATCCACGGTTCCGTGAAGAGACGGTCCACGATTGGTTGACACGCATCCGCTTCACCGACGCTTCGCTCTTCGCCACTTGGCTCGAAGCGGCCGAGTACGGGGAGAAAGACGCGCCCGCTCCGATCATCGAGTCGTTCGAACAACATGTCAAACAATTGCTCAAACAATAAGACCAGCGTGACCCCTAGGGGTTGCGTTGGTCTTTTGTTATAAAATCGGGCTGAGTAGACGGGAGACGCTCTCTTTGAAACGGATCCATTTCGTCCGCGTCTCATAACGCTCAATCGTCAAGCGGTCAGCACGATCTATGTCCCGTTCGAATGCATCGATGACAGACTGGGCCACGACCTCATCATAGACGAGTGCCGAAATCTCGAAATTGAGACGGAAACTGCGGGCGTCGATGTTCGTCGTGCCGATCGAGGCGACCTCGCCATCGATGACGAGCGTCTTCGCATGGAGGAAACCACCTTCATACGTATATACTTCGGCACCGTAGCGGACGAGCTCGGCCGCATTCGTATACGTCGCCCAATAGACAAACATGTGGTCCGGCTTATTCGGGATCATCAGGCGAATCTTCGTCCCAGACATGAGCGCGTTGCGGCAGGCGTCGAGGAAGCTGGCGTCAGGGATGAAATAAGGGGTCTGGATGTAAATCGTCTCTTTCGCCTCGGTGATCATCTTGACGAGCATGTTTTTCAAGTGCTCGGTCGATGAGTTCGGGCACGATGTGACGATTTGCACCGGTGATTGGGCCGTCTTAATGAGGACGGATGGCCATACAAAATCCTCTTTCTCAGCCCGATGCTTCGTCGGCACGGCACGGTTCCAATCGAGGAGGAAACGTTCGAGCAGTTCACGCACCGCCTCCCCTCTCATCCGCAGATGCACGTCGCGCCAATAACCGAACTGTCGATTCGTCCCGAGGTATTCATTCCCGACGTTGAAACCGCCGATATAGCCGATGTCTCCGTCGATGATACATAGCTTGCGGTGATTCCGGTTGTTGACGCGGAAGTTGATGCCGAGGCGTGACGGGAAGAACGACTTTACCTCGCCGCCGTGCGCGAGGAGCTGTTTGAAATGGGAGCGTCGCAACCCCCTCGAGCCGACGGCGTCATAAAGCAGACGTACTTTGACACCTTCCTTGGCCCGGCGTGTGAGCGCCTCGATGAGCGCTTGACCGAGTGAATCGTTTTGAATGATATAGTACTGGATGTTAATTTCACGCGTCGCCACTTCGATGTCATGGAACAACGCCTCAAATTTTTGCTCACCGTCATGGATGACCTGAATCGCATTATGGTACGTTACGAGTGCGTTCGTAGATGATAAATTTAAGCGAGCGAGCCGTCGATATTTGGATAAGAGCGGGTCGCGGGCGAATAACCCCTCATCCGCATCGAGCTCGGTCAACTGGTTTTGGACGTGCTCGGCGTATTCATGTCGTCGTTCCTCGTCGACTTGATAGAAGTTATTCGATTTGATCAAGCGTCCGAAGAAGATATAAATGAAGAATCCGAGCAGCGGCACGAAGAATAAAACAAGTAGCCAGGCCCACGTTGACCCGATATCGCGCCGTTCGAAGAAGATGATGGTGACCGCAAACATCACGTTGAGAATGACTAATACGATACCGAGTATGCCTAGAATGAATTCTGTCGTGACCATCTCGATTTCCTCCTTTTGCCTCTTGTTTACCCATTCTTCGTAAGAATGAAATGCTCGTTTACAGATACCGCGTCTACCACACAAAAAAACACCGCGCCTGCGGTGTTTTTGGGGTAAATCGATTAGTTTAAGACTTTGATTGTGATTGATTTACGACCGAAGTTGAGCGCTTGCTCTCGTGTCGGCATCAAGATATCGATTTTGTTACCTTTGATGGCGCCACCAGTATCTCCAGCGATTGCTTCGCCGTAGCCTTCAACCCATACTTTAGAGCCGAGTGGGATGACTGAAGGGTCAACCGCGATGACTTTTTGGTTCGGGTTCGAGCGGACGTCGATTCCTGTTGCCGTGATTCCTGAGCATCCTGCACAGTATGGCGTGTAAGCCGTTGCTTCCACAGTCATCGTCTTACCTGAAGCCGGAGCTTGGGTTTGCGTTGTCGACGTAGACTGTTTCGTCACTGGTGCAGATGTTGATGCTTTTGGTTTAGCGGCTGGTGCGCTGTTCGCAACCGATGCTGCTTTAGCACCTTTTACAGAGAATTGTTGACCAGGGAAAATGAGATCTGAATTAAGACCGTTCCATGTCATCAACTGTTTGACAGATACGCCGTTGTTTGTCGCGATGCGATACAACGTGTCACCTGATTTTACTGTATACGTTTTTGAAGCGCTTGAAGCTTTAGCTTCTGACTTCGCAAGCTTCAATACTTGGTTTGGATAAATCATATTAGAGTTTAAGCCGTTCGCTTGTTTGATGTCATTAACTGATACACCGTTGTTCACGGCGATACGGTAAAGTGTATCTCCCGACTGAACTGTGTGTGTTGATGCTGCCGAAGCTGGAGCAGCGACTCCTAAACTAAGGCCAGCGAGTGCCGTTAGTGTCAATAGTGGTTTTTTCATAAGAATATTCCTCCCTTTTCTAACGCTCCCTTACTGTAACACCTGTATGTTTCACTGCCGTTACAGGCTGATATGAGAGTGATATCAGTTCAGTTACAGAAGCTTTCAAAGGGATGAGAGGACTCTGAATTTTTACAATCTAGATACAAATGGCTTTGTTGAGCCGTTTTCGACTATACTAAAGAGAAGAGAAAGGAGGTTTTAGTCTTTGGAACTATTACTGCTATATTACATTGTGACTAATTTACTAGCGTTTATGACATTTTTCCTCGATAAACGCCGTGCGAAATCAGGGGAATGGCGCATTTCGGAACGAACGCTGCTCATTCTTGTCTGGATCGGTGGGGCATTCGGCGCCTATCTCGCGATGCGCCTCTTCCGTCATAAGACATTGAAGCCGATGTTTCGAATTGGGGTCCCGATTGCCATCTTGGTGCACGCCGGGATCACGGGCTGGTTCATCTTTTGACGCCATTATATAGAGGGAACTTGTTCAATCGCCACGCAGAAAATTCCGATGAAATGTCTTGATAGACGCTTCGTGGTGAAAAAGAAGTGTGTCCATCCGGTGTTAAAACAAAATAAATGTTCAAATATTGAGGTGTTCGGATGAAAGTTGAAGAAAATCTGATTGATATCCAAGAGTGGACTGAAACGACGATTGACACGACGATCAAAGTGAATCCGCAGTTTCAAATCTGGTTAATCACGAACGGACAACTCGACCTGCTCGTCAATGGGACACGGTCTCGGCTCCGCTCCGGGATGGCGTTGATCTTAGACCGTGGACAAATCGTGAAAGTTGAACCGAAGGGAGAGCCATTTCGTTTGATCGTGATCTCCGTCGAGCCGTTTGACCTATTCTCCCCGCCGCTTGCGGAGTTGTACGTGACACCACATGCCGAGACGTCGCGTAGTATAGTGTTGCATCCGGCTGAACCGGATGACAAGGCCATCCTCGACATAATCGACAAAGTGATTCGCAGTCTGAAAAAGAAGTCCTCGTTCGCGTTGCTCGATGCGAGCTTACAACTCGCAGTCATTTGGCGCTATTGGATTCAACAGCCGCAAAGCAGAACGAAACATCATGTTCAGGAACGGATGCGTCTCATGCTCGCCTACATACATGACCATGACACGATGAAACTGACGCTCGAAGACATCGCAGCAACGGGTGGTCTGAGCCGGGCGGAATGTTGCCGCTACTTTACAAAATGGGGCGACACATCGCCGCTCGCCTATGTCCAAGACATCCGGATGCAACGAGCCGCCCGTCTGTTATGTGAGACGGACAGTCCGGTCGCTGAAGTGGCAAACCGGTTTGGCTTTACGAGCGTGAGCCATTTCGTCCAGACGTTTAAGAAAGTGCATCATCAAACACCGCTCGCGTTTCGCAAGCAGAAGACATAACAAAAGCCGACAATCGTGTCGGCTTTTTCTCGTTAACGGGCGGTCCACCCACCGTCCGCTTTCAAGACGTCGCCATTGACGAAACTCGAATCGTCGGAGGCGAGGAACAACGCGACCTTGGCAATTTGCTCCGGTTCACCCATCGGTGCCTCCCCTGCCCCTTGGATGGCCCGCATCCCGAGCTCGCTCGGCGCGGTGATGGTGGCGCCGATATTCGTATTGACCCCGCCCGGTGCGATGGCGTTGGCCCGAATCTTGTTGAACGTACCGTACGTGGCGGCAATATTTTTCGTCAGGCCGATCAGTGCGTGCTTCGAGGCGACGTACGAGGCGCCGCCCCGTGTCCCGAACAGGCCACCGACCGAGGCGTTATTGATGATGACGCCGCCCGTTTCTTGCTTGTCCATGATGTTGATCGCGGCCCGGGCCAGTTTCATCGGTCCGGTCAAATTGACGGCGATGACACGGTCCCACACCTCGTCGGTCACTTCGCCGACGGTCAAAAAGTTGTCCATGATGCCGGCATTGTTGACCAAGATGTCGAGCGAACCGAACGTGCTCTTCGCCGTCTCGACCATCTTGTCGATATCTTCCTGCTTTGTGACGTTCCCGGCGACGCCGCCGGCTTCCCCACCGCTCGCTTTAATCTCTGACACGACTGTTTCGACCGAATCCGCGTTCATGTCGACGGCGACGACGCGTGCCCCTTCCTCGGCAAACAGTTTGGCGATCGCCCGACCCATTCCTGACCCGGCCCCGGTGACGAGCGCCGTTTTACCCGATAATTTCACACCGCATTCCTCCTTGTTGAGACAACTCAAGAGCGACAGTGAAAACGACATGTGCAACCTGCTCACGTGTCAGTAGTCTATACCCGGATTTGGAGGGAAACGTGTCTCTGTTTGGAAGAATCTGCTTTTGTTCCAATCATCAGTCACGTACAATGAAAAGATACAGATATTGGGAGTTGAAAGGTGGGGTTCAATTGAATCGTTATCATGCAGAAGTGCTCGGGAGCGGGACACCCGTGCTATTTTTACCGGCCGGGGGATTCACTGGGGAGGAAGGCCGTTCGCTCGCTGAGGCGTTGCGCAACGACTTCGAAGTTCATTTGTTAGATTTGCCAGGGTTCGGGCGAAGTGAAGGGATTAAGCAGGCCGTGACGTTCGAACAGTTGGCGGATTGGGTCAACGACTACGTCGTCACACATCGAATCAGACCCGTCCATGTGATCGCGCATTCACTCGGCGGCGCGGTAGGTCTCGCTTTCGCCGCTTATTATCCCGAGCACGTGGAGCGGCGAAAGCGAGACCAAGGCCATAAGACGTTCCCGCGCGTTCCGTTGAGAGAACATAGGGTGTTGGGCCTTGCCGTCCCGCTCCTGAGCGGACTTTATCGTCTGTTCGGACCTCGACTCGTCCGGAAAATCGAGACAAAAATCATTTCAGACAACGTGTCAGCTCCGATGCCAGAGGAACAGGTTAAGGCATTCTGCGCACAGACAGGTCTCACTGAACGAGACGAGATTCGACGTGCGTTGGACGCCCCGGCTAAGCTCGGTCGAGGCGGATTGAATCTGTTGTTCGGCTTCTATCAACTTGCCGTGCCGCAGTTCATGCGTTCACTTCAAGTCCCGACGTTGCTTATTTACGGCGATTTTGTCGGACTGGACGACAAAGAAGCCCGATTGACGAAGTCAGCCATGATGGACCTGCAACGGCATGAGCTGTCAATCACTTACATACGAATGACAGGCGGCCACTTCGTCCATTGGAACCCGGCGTTCCCGATTGAACAGGTACGACAATTTTTACAAGTCGAGAAAGTGAGCGGTCTGTCATGAAGCGTCAGCAAAAAATTGTCCTCATTATTGTGTTCATGTTGTTGTTATCAGCCGGAGTGGCATGGGGAGTCGAGTCGACCAAACAGCCACAGTTGCCCGAAGGAGCGGAACCGATTCTCACCTACCCTGTTGATGACCGTAATATGAGTCTTCGCTTTTTCACGAACAGTTACACCGTCGAGGAATGGAGTGAAGAGCCGGTTGCGCAAGGCATAGGTCTTGAACTTACTGTCGACAATCAGGTTCAGTCGGTTACATCTGAATCGCTGTCCGAGGCAGGTCTCACGTGGTCGACTTTCGGCCAATCGTGCGGAGATCCGTCAGCATGTTCCCCGTACGATATCCTTTACGGGATGAACCACGGCGAGACGACAAGAGTCGTCGTCGAGTTGAACGGGGAAAGGTTCGAACCGGAACTGTTGAAGACGAAGGCCGGGAATGACGTTTGGTTCGTGCTCGTCGACCAAATCGAGTCGATTGAGTCTATCACCGGCTATGATTCTGAAGGGGAAGTATCTTACCGCTTCAACAACTAAAAAAGAGACGGAGGACGGCTGTCCTCTCATCTCTTAGCGCTCGCAGGCGATACCGTCCTTGTCACGGTCTTTTGATTTGTTCGCTTCGTATAACGAACTGTTGGCGTAAGGCTTGTACTTTGTCTTACCACCTTTGTTTTTCGTCGTCTTCGTTTTGGCGACACCGCCTTTGTACGTCTTATTCAGTTCGGTGCAATTCTTAATTTTTTTCGGTGCGGCGTCCACGGTTTCTGACGGTGCGACGCTCAGCGTGAACAACGCGATGCCCGCGATGGTCGCGCGAAGTAGTTTCTTCATGATTGTTTCCTCCTTGATCACAAACGATATGCGTTACCATTCTCGTTCATTATAGGAGGGATTAGGATAACTAACCTGATTTATAAAATATTCAAATGAAAGGACCATCACATTGACCTTATCACCGTTTCATATCGACAATAATAATGAACAACTTTATCAAGGGAATTTGCTTGTTTCGGAACACGAGATAGTTGAACCGCTTACTTTGGAGTTCATCGAACGGTTGGTGTTTGGTCCTGAGGCCATCAAGTGTTTGATCACCCGACACCATTCTTCGCGGCGGATCCAGTTAGAAGAACAGCCACTCGACCAACTACAGACATTGTGGGACAAGACATTCAAACACCAGATCACCTTTGATCATGCGTTTTCTCTTGACGACTTTCCGAACGGATCTTGTTGGACGATACGCGTCTGGCAAGGACACGACTGTTGGTATCTCGTCTTTACCGAGCATCACTGATTTCATTGTTAACAAACCCGCAAAGAAAGGGAATTAGTTATGGACTTACTTATATTGATGCAGGACCGGGCCCTCCCGCTACTGTTGCTCGCACTGTTTCTCATGCTGAACGTGGTGTTTGTCATCGCGATTTGGAAACGACGTCTTCACTTCTCCAAAGCATTTCTCGTGTTCGCGAGCTCTCTCGCATTCCTCCTCATGACGTCGTCGGTCATCCTGATCCTATTCACAACGTTCATCGGCTACAACCAGTGACGTCTGCTATCCGATGACATCCGTATCGAAATCATCGAGTCCCCTTACCATGTTCGAAGTATGATGAATGCAGAAAGGAGGGAATGCTGATGCTTGAATCACTGAACCGATTGATGGACCACATCGATCAACATTTAACAGAAGACATCACGAGTGAGGATATCACACGCATCGTCGGGGTATCCGACTATCATTTTCGACGCATGTTTTCCTACATGGCCGGGATGACGCTCAATGAATATATCCGAAATCGTCGGCTGTCAGAAGCGAACAAGGACTTGATTCATGGGAAATCGGTCACGGACGTGGCGTATACGTATGGATACCAATCCGTCGACGGGTTCTCGCGAGCGTTTCGAGACTGGTGTGGCTTTTTACCGTCTGAAGTGATCAAGAACAAGATTCAAAAGTCATTCCCGAAATTCACTTTCTACATCGACATCAAAGGAGGAATTTCAATGGAATTCAAATTAGAACATAAACCTTCATTCAACGTCGTCGGCGTGTCCAAACGCGTCCCGATTCAATTTGAAGGTGTGAACAATGCAATCGTCGAGTTGGCGCAGTCAATTACGGAACAACAACGAAGCGAGATGCATCAATTGGCGGACCTTTATCCAAATCAAGTGCTCAACGTGTCGTACGACTTCGATGAAGGCTATTTGGACGAAACGGGTTCACTCACGCACATGATTGGCTTCGCGACGACACAAGATAATCCGTACGAGGATCTTGAACAAATCACGATTGCGTCGAACCTGTGGGCCGTCTTCCCGAATACCGGCCCGTTCCCGAAGACGCTCCAGGAGACGATGGCCAAAACGTATGCCGAATGGCTGCCGACGTCTGGGTACGAACTGGCCGACTTGCCGAGCATCTCGTTCACGAAGCATGATGGACCATCGGACAACGTCTATAGCGAAGTGTGGGTAGCGGTGAAAGAATAAACAGTCTCCTAGTCAAAAACGCCCTCTCTAGAGTTAATATCTAGGGGGGCGTTTTCGACTCGTTTATAATTCATTCGTTAGAGTAGTTCATTGGTTTTGTGTGTTATAAATCCTGAATTGTCTACTTCAAGTCGTGTTTTCAATCCATTTCTTTAAGTTCAATCATTCGATCTTTTAAAGTCATAAATTCTGATTCGTAATCGCCTAAAAGCAATTCCACTTCAGAGAAAGGACAGAATGCAGCACCATTACTAAAGAAAATTACTAAATGATTTGTAATGTCATATTTCTTTTTCTTAAAGACTCCCCATTCGGCACCATCTATTCTTTGCCTCAAACACTCGCCAAAATATAAACCTAAATCCATTAATAATTTGTAATCGTGAATGTCTATCATATTTATAGCGGCGTGATTCTCATTTTTTATTTTTAGCAACGAGGCTAGAAATTTCCTTTTTGATAATTCGTATGGCGCAGCATTTTCAAGGTTACAGTTTAATAGTTCTTCCTCCGTATATTCTGAGAGTTTTCTGATTTCCAGATTTTCTATGGCCCAATCAAATACTTCATCCATGACTTGATCACTAAATATTTCTTTATGCTCTACTACGCGGTTTAGTGTTGTTTGTTTTATTAAAACCCATATTCTAGTTTCTAGATTAGTCATCATGTATTCGAAATATTGATTTAACAATTTTGGAGTAAGTTCTTCATATCTTACACTAAAAAAAATTGGAGTTTTAAGTACAGGGTATTCCACTTGATGTCCCTCCCGTTATGAATGGTGATTGGCTTAGAGTTATTCATACAATGACAGTTACTGTCGTTTAGTCATAGCGTTCTATATCTCCGAGATGGCTTTGCTTCCTTAGTCCCTTATTTGTTTATAAATGTCGATTGTTCCTTTCAGGACATCAACTCGCGCATTCCAATTTCGAACTTTGGAATGGATCGTGAACACGTCATCGGACTCCCAACTACTCGTTCCGAAATATAATGAGAACGAATTAGGGTTCGCGATTTCTTCAATCACTTTTGCTTGGAATAACCTCATCCCCTTTTCATAAACTTCAATCCAAAACGTAGCACCTGTCACAGAGACAATCAATTTAAAAACAGCTATCCGATTTCGTTTTTTATTTGATTATGGAGTTTTATTTAGCAAAATGACCAACTTGTAGTCATTCATTTCGATTTGCCTCAAACATTGTTCGATGATGTCAGAAATCGCTTCTCTCTTACTGAACGTATGTACTTATAATAGTGGTACGAGCACTTCACGAACGAGCTCAGCGAAATGACGAAACTTCTCTTTCTCGTCAAGAATCATTAAATAATTCTCATAGTTGAACGTTTTACTCGTGAACTCATGGACCAGCACCTGATTGTCTGTCTCATCAAACGTATGGTGCATATATGACTTCGTCTCATGTGCCACTAGAAGCTCTATCCCAACGAGTTCGTCGGATGTGAATCGGACCTCGTCTTGCTCGATGAATCGAGACAGATAATTCGCAAGCAATTCTTCAAACACGTATGACGAGTGAATCTCGGTGATGTGTCGCTTCCTC
This sequence comes from Exiguobacterium sp. s150, assembly GCF_018618435.1. Taxonomy (NCBI): domain Bacteria; kingdom Bacillati; phylum Bacillota; class Bacilli; order Caryophanales; genus Exiguobacterium; species Exiguobacterium sp. s150. The sequence goes on from NZ_JACSMC010000006.1 coordinate 35,992, forward strand.
CAGTTCCGATCATGTGGTTGATTAAGAGTTGTACCTAAACGAATTGAGATATGTCTCATGGAGTGCCCCCATTTCTTTCTACTTACCATCATACAAAAACTCCCTTTGACTATCACTTAGAAAGTCAAAAGGAGTCATTTTTATTTTGTCACTTTGTATTCCAACGCTTCCCCGTTCGTCTCGATGACGTGCTTGTACCAATCGAACGAGTCTTTCTTCATCCGCTCCATCGAGCCGTTGCCTTCGTTGTCACGATCGACGTAAATCATGCCGTACCGTTTCTTCATCTCGCCCGTCGTGAACGAGACGATGTCGATGATGCCCCATGGCGTGTAACCGATTAAATCGACACCATCATAGACGACCGCCTCTTTCAACTGCTCGATATGCGCCTTCAAGTAGTCGATACGGGCCGTATCATGAATCTTCCCGTCAACAATCTCATCGACGGCGCCGAATCCGTTCTCGACGATGAAGAGCGGAATTTGATAGCGGTCATACAGTCGGTTGAGCACGTAGCGGAGACCGACCGGATCAATCGCCCATCCCCAGTCGCTTGACTTGATATACGGGTTCTCGACGCCGTTCGGTAGACCGCCGTTGACGATATCGCCGCTGTTGTCGGCGACGACGTCACTTTTTACAGTCGTCGACATGTAGTAGCTGAACCCGAGGTAGTCGACGGTCCCGTTTTTCAAGATTTCCTCGTCCCCTTCTAAGAACGGGATCGTATAGCCTTCACGCTCGAACTCGTTCAAGGCGTAACTCGGATAGACGCCACGCACTTGCACATCCGGGAAGAAGTAACGCTGACGCATCATCTCTTCCGCGAGCATGACGTCGTCCGGGTTCGACGAGTACGGATAGATCGGTACGTGGGAAACCATCGCCCCGATCTCGAAGTCGGGGTTGATCGCCTTCCCTTTCGCGACGGCGAGGGCGCTCGCAATCAACTCGTGGTGGCCCGTCTGATACATAACTTCACGCGCGTTCTCGCCTTCTTCGACGATGACGCCTGAGTTCGTCCATAAGAAGAGCGGGTTGTTGACGTCCATCTTGTTGTTGATCTCGTTGAACGTCATCCAGTATTTGACCTTGTCTTTGTAGCGGTCGAAACAGACCTCGGCGAAACGGACGAAGTGGTCGACGACGGCACGGTTGCGGAACCCGCCGTACTCGCGTGCGAGGTGGAGCGGCATCTCGAAGTGCGACAACGTGATGATCGGCTCGATATCGTGCTTCAACAGCTCGTCGAACAAGTCGTCATAAAACTTGAGACCGGCCTCATTCGGTTCTGTGTCGTCCCCGTTTGGGAAAATCCGGCTCCAGCCGATCGAGGTGCGGAGACACTTCAAACCCATCTCGGCGAACAACGCGACATCCTCTTTATAGCGGTGGTAGAAATCAATCGCCTCATGGTTCGGATAAAACTCGTTCGGCTCGACTTTGTCTGTGATGCGACGCGCGACGCCGTGGGCACCGGCCGTCAAGACGTCGACGACGCTCGGTCCTTTGCCGTCGGCGTCCCAGCCACCTTCAAATTGGTGGGCAGCGAGCGCGCCGCCCCATAAAAAGTCGTTTGGTAATGTTTTCATTGTAGTTCCTCCTTAATTGTTCACAACCGTGAGCATCGCTTGTGTTGTGGCTGTCTTTTCGTTTGATTGAACGAGCACATCGGCGTATGTCGCACTGTTCGTCACGATGACCGGTGTAATCGTCGAGATGTTATGGGCTACGATCATGTCACGGTCGAACGTCGTCAACACATCGCCCGCTTTGAAGGGATCCCCATCCTTCACATGCACGGTGAACGGTTTCCCATCGAGCGTCACCGTATCGAGACCGACGTGAATCAAGAGCTCGATGCCTGAGTTCGAGCGGAGCCCGATGGCATGTTTCGTCGGTGCGACCATGACGACCGTCCCGTCAAACGGGGCTACGACGTTATTCCCGTCTGGCTCGACGGCGTAACCTTTCCCCATCGCCCCGGAGCCGAACACGTCGTCCGGGACGTCGTTCAACGCGAGGACTTTCCCTGACACCGGTGAGACGATCGTCTCTTCCTGAACGAGCGTCGCACTCGCTTCCGCCGTCGCCGGTGTTTCTGCCACTTCTGTCACTTGTTTCGCCGTATCTTCTCCAAAACCGAAGAGTTGAATCAAGACGACCGGGAGAATGATGGCGATGGCCGTCCCGATCAACAGTCCCCAGATTGACGAAGGGACGTCCGAGCTGATCCCGTTCACGAGCGTGAGCGGACCTGGAAGACCGGCATAGGCGAAGTAGTACGGGTTGAAGAAGCTGGCGACGATGGCACCAATCGCACCCGAGATACAGCCGAAGATGAATGGCTTTTTGAAACGGAGCGTGACCCCATAAATGGCAGGCTCGGTAATCCCGAACAGACCGGTGATTCCCGCCGAGACGCCGACTTTTTTCGTCTCTTGACTCTTCGCTTTCAAGATGACACCAAGCACGGCGCCGACTTGGGCGATGACGGCAATCGTTTGATACGCCTGGAACGAGTCGCGGCCGTATAAATCAAAGTTCGCGAGCACCATCGGCGTGACGCCCCAATGGACACCGAAGATGACGACAACTTGCCAGAGGCCACCGATGATGGCACCGGCGAGCATCGGCGCGTTCTCTGCTAAGAAGTTATAGCCGTTCGCAATCCCGACCGCACCCATCGTCGTGATCGGTCCGATGACGAGGATCGTCAGCGGCACCATGAGTACCAAATTGAAGAACGGGACGAACAGTGGTCGAATGACCTCGTTCATATGTCGGTTCAAGAACCGCTCGACGTAAGATAAGATCCATACGAGAAAGAGCGGAGGCAAGACGGACGACGTGTACGTCGTTCCCGATAAGGCGAGCCCGAGAAAACTGATCGTCTCCCCTGACGTGATGCGTGCTGCCATCTCGGCCCATGTCGGACTGACCAATGCCGCGCTCGCCGCCACGGCGATGAACGTGTTCGTCTTGAAATGCTTCGACGCGGTGATGGCGATAAAGATCGGCAAGAACGTGAACGGCGCCCACGAGATGAAACTGAACACTTCGTACGTCCCGGTCTCGGCGAACCCTTCGAAGAGAAGCGTCGTGATGATGAGCGTCCCCTGCAAAATCCCCGCGGCCGCTAAAATATAAATGAACGGAGCGAACACGGCAGACATCGTCGCGATGATACGGTTGAGGACGGTCCCTTTATTGCCTTCTTCCGTCTCATTCGTCTCCATTTTCACGAGTTTCGAGAACTCATCGAACACTTCCCCGACATGTTGCCCGATGACGACCTGGAATTGACCACCCGTCTCGACGACCGTGATGACCCCCGGCATCGCCATGACTTTCTCTTTCGCTTGCGGATTCGACCGTTTCAACACGAGGCGAAGCCGTGTCGCGCAACGCGCAGCATTGATGACGTTCTCTTCCCCACCGACCGCATCTAAAATGTCACGGGCGAGCTTTGAATAATCCCGAACTTTACTCAAGTGAAAACCCTCCTTTGATATAACGCTTACATTTTGTACACTCTTACTATAATTGTACCGGTACAATTAATCAAGACCGATATAAAATATTTGTGTGACCATTCTTTTAACGGTCGTATGATATAATAGGGGCACCATGACAATGTAGATGAGGGACAAGGATGCTAAAATACCAACAGATTGCAGCAGCAATTGAGCAGTACATTAATGATCAGGATTTAAAACAAGGGGATAAGTTGCCCGTACTCGAGCAGTTGATGAGCCAATATGGCGTCAGTAAGAGCACCGTCACGAAGGCGCTCGAGTTGCTTGAACGCCGGGGTGTCATCTTTCAGTTGCGGGGAAGCGGGATCTTCGTCCGACGTCACAACCGCCCGGGCTACATGAGCCTGTTCTCGACGCAAGGGTTTAAAAGCAACCTCGGCGACCGCGTCTTGACGTCGGACGTGCTCGACGTGTCGATCACGAAGCCGAGTGAAGACGTCGCTCGAAACTTAGGGATTGACGTGTCGAATGACGTGTATCGCGTCGAACGAGTCCGCTACGTCGATGGGGAAGTCTTTTGTTACGAGGAGTCGTATTATGTGAAGGCGATCGTGCCCTATTTGAATCGGGAGATTGTCGCCGACTCGATTTTCGACTACGTCCAAAGTGCGCTCGGCGTCACGATCGGGTTTTCCGATATGTATATGCAGGTCGGGCGACTGAACGAGACGGAGGCCGGATATCTTGGTCTGAAAATGGACGACCCGACGCTCCGCATCGAGACGATTTTCCATCTGACGAACGGGAAGCCGTTCGACTACTCACGAATCACCTATCATTACGAGCACTCGCAGTTCGTCGTCCAGGCGAACGGGCCGTACATGTGAAAACACCGCTCGACGCGATTTGCGTGGAGCGGTGTTTTGGTGTGGTTCAGACGAGCGGTTTGCGTTTCAAATCGAGTAACGCATCATCTGTTTTATAAAGTACTTCGTTGAACCGTTCTACCCCGTTCGCTTCGATGAACGCTTCTTCAGATGGGAAGATGGGAATGAACCAGACCGGGACTACGGTTTGCTCGTCCCCTTCATACGCATGAAACGACTCATCAAAATAAAAAGGTTTCGCCACATAGATTGCTGAGAAGTTCAATCGTTTGAAAACGTTCGGGGGGAGTTCGAAATACTCACCGAGTTTGAAGGCGTGATGTGTCTCGAGCGCATGCGTCGTTAATTGCCACAGCAACTCGAGCACGTCTTCATAGGAACGTTTTTGCTTGAAGCTCAATAGGAGCTCTTGATGTGTCTGTGTGCCGTCCTCGTTTTGCAACGTATGCCAATGAAGGCCTAGCGTCGAGATGGTATACGAATCGGTCGTAGGACTGTTATTGAACTGCAAGAACTGCACGGCCTGCTCTAACAAATCGTCCGTCTCGAATTGATTCGTGAATTCTCCACAGTGGGATTCAAGGTGTTCTAAATAATCCAATGGTTCCTCCTACTTTCTTTTAAGTGGTAGTGCTACATATGCGACTTTGTTGAGTCAAATAGTTATACGCATCCGAATCGACTGCGCATATTTTCTGAATATAGTTTAAACAATCAGATTCGCTAGGAAACGTGTGAGGCGTTAGTATGATGTCACACGCGGCCATGGCGACATGATGCAGGAGTTGTTCGACAACTTCAAACACTTCAGCTATGAGCTCTAGACCCAAGCTAATGTTTGGGGTCACAAGATAACTGACATGAATCACGTTGTCCTTCGGTTCAAAAAAAGGCGTCTCATGTTCGGAAAGCCATGGGTAATCGCTAAGTTCACTTGGCCTTCTCTCATCTTTGATGACAAGGAACGTATCCGTCTCATTACGCCGTACTCGCCAAACTTCACAATCGATTGAGTTAAATTCTCTAAATAAGTTCAAGCCAATCCCCCTCGGGCATACTCTCGACATACAGTTCGATATTCAGAAGTTGTTCTGTCACTCAAAAATGCCGCATACGATTAGTGAGGTAAAATCTTACGGCATGATACGCTGTATCGTTTTCGAAACAACTTTTATTAATCAGACTGCCCAAATTCACCACCACACGTCCATCCATTCAGCTTTAACATTTTTTCAAACTGTTCATTGAATCGATTGATATCAACATCCTTATTCTTTTTTCGGTGTCGAACTATACCGTTGATGAATAGTGAGGGGGACCTCGACGGAGTCGTTTCCCAAACAGGTTTCCATGCCGCGTCCTTTTCATATTCTCTCGATGGACGAGCGCCGACCAACTGTTCCTCGGAAACCCCAAAACGAATCACATTCCGTTGACCCGTTCGTAACGAAACAACGTTTGCGCCTCCCCAAACGTCGGGATCTACACCATCATCCTCCCAAAAACAGTTCGGACAAATCAAAAACGTTCCTGGCGGCTTCTCTTCCATCGTTTTGTACCCGCAACAGATACACGTATATGTTTCCATTTATACAGCTCCAATTCGTAAAAATATGCAACAAGCAATATAAAAGCACCTCTTACTACTTCAAAACCGTTTAACCGAACCGTTCACATGGTCGAGAAAATGATACACATCGTCCGCATCATGCGCCAGTACGAAGTTTCCAAAGATATGAGGATGGAATTCTCCTAGAAATGTCTCGAGTGACTGTACAGGTGTAGTTGATGAAAAAGACTGCCGAAACCTTTTTGCTTTTGGAATCTTTAATTGAGGTAACAACGTTTCTTCAATCAACTTCTCCCATGCTGCGTCATGTAGCGTCAATCGATAGACCGTCTCGCTTAGAGCAATTGTACCACCGAAACAGAACGTCAATTCAATCGGATACGCACCACGTGTCACGTGACGAAAAAACGTGTCGTAATCCGCTGTATCGATCGATTCAACGGATTCAATATTCGTCCCTTGAAGTGTCAGCCCCTCACGGTAATAGCTTACCAACCAATCCGTCTCATTTGAGAACGTGACAACGTCTTGGCAATGTTCGTCACGGGAAAGTGTCAGCCATGGGGCAATCGACTCATGATTATGAACGATTCCGAATGTGACAGACTCCTCTTCTAAGCGTTCAAACGAGAAACGATGTCTCTTTGGTAACCGTACCGAAGTCTTCCGTTCCACGCGTAACGGGAAAGCTTCTCCGGTGAGATGTCGGTAGATCAGGCGATTTGCTTCTCCCTCTTTTAATGCCTGGCTCGGTAAAATCAGCATCTCTGTCTGATGATAGATAATTCGACACGGTTTCAAGTCCGGCTCGTTCTCGTAGTCCGTAAAACATTTTGCGAGAGCGTCCGCCGCCTCAGGCAAACGTTGCTCAAACTCCGTCCAACCGTGTAGCTCCACAATGTCCGGCAATCCGTTCTCATCGGTGATGACGTCCCAAAATGCGTCCCAGTTCATGCCATAGTGCGAAGGGAATTGTAACTGTTCGTTCAACAGTTCATGCAGCTCGGTTTCCGTCGCGATGTTTGAGACGTCTAGCGTCACACGAGTGACTCGGTCATTCTGTTTACACACCTCGCTCGGATGCATCCAGACATACACCTTCTCGACGACCCCAGATGCAGTGACATCGACGTAGACATCACGGGTGAACGGATGCAAGACGAGGTAACGTAGCATCGTTGCATCCGTGAAACCCTCAACGATTTGTATATCACCTGGATGAAACGAGAAGATGTCAGCAGCTTGTCGACGAACCGTACGATACTTGTCATCAAGTTCTTGATTGTAGACGCGGTCGAATTCATTACGGTCGACTTTCCATAACGTCCCATCGTTCGAACTTGATAAGCGTATCGTCTTTTGTTCAAACGCATCTGAGTGCATCGCGTGTCGCCGTACAAAGAAAGCCGTGGCCGCATCGACTTCATGCAACCACGGACGTTTTAAAGTCATCTTTTTCCTCGCCTCCTGTATAAAAGATAACCAATCGGGAGACCCGCCAACAATGCGAGGCCAAGCATACGATACGATGTTGGCTCTGTCGTCTGAGCCTTCCCCGCCCCACCCACGAGACCATCCTCCACGGAACCTTGATCGTTTGAACGTGTCTCGACCAAGAGTTTCTGATACATCTCGAGCGTGATCGTGTCTCCGGCGATGAGCCGTTTCGCATCGGTCGTCAAGGCGGTCAGCGTCTCCCCATCATAGTCAAACCAGGCGTTCTCTCGCGCGGAATGGACCAATGTACCGGACACATCGGCTAAGGCGACGGCCAACTCGTCACCATACCCGAACGTGGAGAAGGCAAAGACGCCTGGCTCTTGCTCGTACGTACCGATGACGTTTCTCGCTTCTCCGTCTTGTAGGACGGCCGAGACGTATTCTTTACTTGAGACGAACGTACACGCGTCATCTGGCGAATAACAGGATTGTGCGGCCATCATCACTTCGTGCAGTGGACCGAACGAGATGGTGCGACTTTCCGTCAAGTGATAGTTACTCGGATTGTCTCCTTCGATATGATCAAGGACGATCGACTCGAAATGTGTTTCTGCAAACTGCTCTGCTGACCGTTCTGTCGGCGCGGCCATGGCTGACGTAGTACCGAGCGTGAAGAGTCCGGCTAAAGCGAATGATGTGATCAGGCGAAACATGTCATAACTCCTTTCAACCGACAACGATCCGGTTCAGCAGTGACGCGTCAATCCGAATCACTTCCGCATGCGGATGCTTCTGTCGCTCGATGATTTGATTGAACCGTTTCGAAGCGACGAATCGATCGGATTCGTGGACCCACGCCAAACGTACGAGGGCGAGGCGCAATTGTTTGCGACCGTCACTCATCCGCAGGTGGTCAATCTGATTATCGGCGTCTAACCGATTGATGAACAGCTCGACTTTACAATCTTCCTTCACCAAATAGGATACCAGATAAGCGGCTTGTTGAATCAACTCTTCGTAACGCCCGTGGAGGCCATTCCCGAGCGGACCGCTCAAGTCGAGTGCGAGTGTGAACGTATCGAGGTTTTGGCGTTGAAACACTTTCGCCTGCAGCTTCCCTGTCTTCGCTGTCGCGACCCAGTCGATTTGTTTGACCGGCTCTTGCTCGTACCGTTTTGTGCTTTGCATCATCAACGGGTCATTGAGCGGTGAATGTTTGACGAGTCGGTCTCCCATCCGAACAAGGCGCGAGTCGAATCGGTTCTGTCTCGTGATGGACGGAAGGATGATCCAGGACGGAAGCGTAAAACCGGTGAGGAAGATGGTGCCGAGCCAAAACGGTAGCTTAAACTGAAGAGTGCATTCTTCGATTTGGACGGGACCTCGTCGCTTCGCGTGGATTGAAAGCAAATAGCTCGATTCATGACGAAGCTGTAAGGTGTGCACGGACTGATCTTCGTCAAACGTCAAGCCGTGCCCCGTGACCAGACGGATTGATGTCGGGATCCCGAGCGTCTCAAGTTGCTCGATGCCTGTCACGTCCATCTTGAGTGAGACGCAATCATTCACGAACAACAACTGCTCCTTTTGATGGAACGACAAGCCTGTCACCCCGACGATTTGCTTCGTCAGCCATTTTCGTACGAGCATCAGCCCGAGAATCACGCCAGCCAGGTAAGCGAACGGCCAGACGTAGGGGAACCAGACGAAGAAGACGAGTATCCCTGTGTAGGCTGGCCAAAGCTTTTCATCTAAAAGGGACGGTGTACTGACTTCGACCTGTCGCATCCTCACACCTTCTCGACCGGGACGTCGACGCGCTCCAAGATGTCGGCGAGGACGGCCCGTTTCGTTGATTTCACGTCTCCTTCGAGCGTGAGCGTCAACCGATGCGCGAGGACATGCGTCGCGACGGCTTGGACATCTTCTGGCGTCACGAAGCGACGATTCTCGATGTAGGCATACGCCTGAGACGCCTTGACGAGGGCGAGTGTCGCACGAGGGCTGGCCCCGACTTCGACGAGCGGATGGTTCCGCGTCTCTTGGATGAGGGCGAGTAGATAGGTCACGACGTCCTCATGGATGCGAACCACCTCGACTTCTTGCTGTGCCGCTAAAAACGTTTCGGACGACATGAGAGCATGGACGGCGTGGCGTGTCTTCGAGATCGTCTGTAAAATCAGTTGCCGTTCTTCCGCCGCCTCGGGATAGCCGACTTGGAGCGACATCAAGAAGCGGTCGAGTTGTGCGTCCGGCAAGGCGAACGTCCCTGCCGACTCGATCGGATTCTGTGTCGCGATGACGAAGAACGGTTCCGGCAGTTGATACGTGACCCCGCCAATCGACACTTGCCGCTCTTCCATCGCCTCGAGTAACGCCGACTGTGTCCGAGGGACGGCCCGGTTGACCTCGTCAATCAAGAGGATATTCGTGAAGATTGGACCCGTCCGATTCTCGAACGTCTGCGTCTGCACGTTGAAGAAGTCAGCGCCGATGATATCACTTGGAAGCAGGTCGGCCGTGAACTGGATCCGTGTGAACTCGGCCTCGAAGCTCTTCGCGATGCTTTTGGCGAGAAGCGTCTTCCCCGTGCCTGGGACGTCCTCTAACAAGATGTGTCCGTTCGCGAGTAGCGCCGTGCAACATAGGCGCGTGATGTCAGGTTTTCCAAGATAGATTTGGTCGAGTTGTTCGAGCACGCGTGTGATGGTCATAAGGGTGGCTCCTTTTCTAGGCGAAGTAAGTGGGCATCGAGTTGCTGTTTGAACGCTTCTTCCCGTTGTGGCGTGATTTCGACTTGGTCATACCGGGTCTCTAAATAGCTCAAAAGTGAAGCGTCGAGCTGGATACGATTCGCCCAAGCAGATAACGTCTCGAACGGCCGTCGTCGTTGTTGTGGCGGCAGCGCTTGCTCAAATTGAATTAGATGTTGCCGCAACGGGGAATCCGGCAACGGATGGATTGAGCGTGGGGACTGCTCGAACCTTTCTTCTGGTTCTTGACTTGAGTGGTTCACTTCGTCTGTCGATACGGAGCCACTCAGTTTTTTGTTGAGACGTCGCCTACGCCACAACCATGCGCCAATTAACAGAAGGCTAGCGCTAAGAATGTATGGTAACAACGATAGGCGATCGGCTTCGTCATTGGATGGTTCCCCATATGACGGAGACAAGTCATCCGAATTTCCTCTCGGTGTGCCACCTTCCTCATCCGATGGTCCAACAATGCGCCCACTTCCAGAAGACTTAGACGCAGAATCTTCGTCAGCGCCACCGCCGCACCAACGATTGGTGTCAACCACTTCGATAATCCCAAACAACTTTCGCTTGTCGTGACAGTCCGTCACCCAGCTCGTGATAGGGCTCCCGGAAATATCCAATCCTTTAAAGTATGTATATGCGGCTTGACCTGAGAATGAAATGAGTGCGACAACCAGTAACGAAATCAAAACCGTGGATATAAACAGGGCTTTGGCCTTTCTCATATAACGATCCGTCTGTGAAACTGTTGATTCGACCGCATCCGATGTCACGGCTCCCTTCATTCATCGATTCCATTTAATCCTTTTTATGGAAAATGGATTTGAAAGGATTATAGCATATAGTTTGATAGAATATTTAGTCTTTTCATAAAAAAGTCGCCCGCTTATTGAACGAGCAACCATACTTCCCCGCTATATGTATAATCATCGTCTTGAATCCGCTCATGGAACCGATGTACCTCGACGTCCGCCGGAAGGTTGAACCGCTGTAGGCACATCGAGTCGACAGGCAAGCGCGTCCACGTCTGCTCGGACGTATCGCGTTCCATGAACACCTTTAGTCGTGCGTCGCTTTCGAATACGAGAAGTTCGGACTGCCAGAGCGTCGGCAGGTCAATCAAGACGACGACCCGGTACTGTTTATCTTCTCGGAGATGCACAAGCCGAGCTCCCCCTTCTAGCATCGCCTCGATGACGGCTTGCTGGATTCGGCTGTTCTCCTCGATTGATAGTAAGAACGATTGATCGATTGGAATTTTGCTACGCCAATACCCGTCATGGAACGTCGTCGGAAACGAATGGGTCTGTTCTGCGATATCCAAACGCAACCATTTCAACCTTCGTCTGACGTCTCGTACTTTCGTTCTTCTCTTCAAGACGTCGCCCCTAAAACTCGGTCGACTTGCTGCTGATGGTAACGGTCATGTTCGATGAACTCGGTGACGATATAGGCAAGTGTGTACGGAACACCTTGGTGCGGGCAATGGGTCGCCCCGTTTGCCGTCGTGTGCATTGTCATCGTCTCGTGACGAAGTGACGTCAGCCCTTCTATAAGTGAACTCCGACTCGTTTTGGCTAACTGGAGCACCTTTTCTCCAGAGAGACGTTTCGCTTTTTGGGTCGCGCGCGCGTTAAACGAGTCGAACTCGGGGAAGATCATCCCTTCCCCGTTTTTGACGGCCGGGATGATGACGTTCAACAGATGGTTGTCCCAATGGGCGATGTGCAGGACGATTGCTTTGATTGACCATTTGTCGGTCGCAATCGGTTTCTCCCACGTCGATTCATCCAATTCCGTTAGCGTGTTAAGCCATGCTGTATAGGATTCAAACTCGTCGATGACGTCTGAAGTGTTAGTCATGAAAATGTCCTCCTTGATTTATTAAGTAAAGAATTCGCTCATATTCTATCTCATCTATTCCGATTCAAATAACCCTTCCGTACGATTATATTCCTCTAAACTTCGCCAACCGGGGAAAGTTTGACGGAATCGCTCGCTTACGTCCTCAACTTGGCTGAGCATTAAAACAAATGTTGAGTCCCAAAAGATCAATTCACACATAGCATCCGGATGCTGAACACGGGGTGACTCGATCCATAGATCACTATTCCCGTCTGCGAACGGATGGACGATTAGATCGTTTAACGTGATGGACGTCTTTCGTTCAAACGCCGTGAATACTCCCCAAATGACGTATAGGTTTGTGTGTTGGACAAGTTCGAGTAGACGTTCACCTTTTATCCAGTAGGCCGCTCCCTCCTCAAGTTCTTGAATCTCTTCGAAATACTTTAACGAGTCATTTGAGATTACGGCGTCGAGGTCCGTCACCAACCAATTATAGTTGGTGACTTGTAAACAAAGAGCATCCATGACTTCTTGAATGGAAACGAATCGCTCGATAATCGTATTCATGTCAATACAGCCTCATCTTTTAACAACCATCTGAACCATCTGCCGTGCCCGTCCGTCTCCGCAATCGTCTGCTCTCGTTTGACACCGTTCACGTATTCGTCCAGATGCAAGTCTTTGTCTTGGATGTTGTTGGAGAGATGGAAAACGTCTCTCGTCTGGCCAATTTCTTCGACCACGTTCAATGATTCGGTTACGGGCTTAGCGTCGCGCACTATACTCGGGTAGTAGTCTGTTAGCGGGTGGTCATACCCTTGCATCAGCAAATAATGGACCGCACCGAACAATAAGTTCGGGACCGGTTGACCGTCCCTCGCCACGTTACAGAGTTCAAGCAGTTCGTCGTCCTGCGAGATGTGAAGCGATAACGATTCATAGAGCGGGCTCGAGTCCCGGCATTCTCTCTCAGCAAACGTCGCAAACTTTTGAGACAATTTAGATGTCGTCAAATCAAATCCTCTCCTCACACGTGTTTCATGCATACTACTTCCCGTGTAAGTCATGTGACTCCTTTTTATCCATACAAAAAAACGGCACCGCATACACGGTACCGCCCGATCTTACAGCCAGACTGGTAAAGAAAAGAAAACGAGGAACAAGACGGTCAAGACACCGACGACCGGACTGAGCGACCGATAGCCCTTCTTGAACAAGACAATCATCGTATAGGCGATGAAGCCGAGCCCGATCCCATCGACGATGGAATACGTGAACGGGATCATGATGATGACGAGAATCGCCGGGAAGGCATGCTCCCAATTGTCGAGCGGAAGATGCTTCACGTTCTGGAACATCATCATACCGATGATAATCAACACCGGCGCGATCGCCGTCACTGGGATGATCGCGAACAGCGGCAACAACAAGAGCGAGACGACATAAAGCCCTGACGTGACGAACGAGGCGATGCCGCCCCGGGCCCCGACCGAGATGCCGGCCGCGACCTCGACCGTCGAGACGGTCGGGCTCGAGCCGAACAGTGCACCGGCCATCGTCGACAGTCCTTGCGCGACGAGCCCTTTCGGTGCGTCCGCATCCTTATCAATCGCCCGTGTCTGGTTCTGAATCAAGCTGATATTCTCAATCAGCAAGACGAGCGTCAACACGCCGACGGCGACGAGGAAGAGCGGCGACATCGATTCGGTGAACGAGACACTTCCGAATACGGTGCCGAACGACTCGAAGAACGGTGTGAGCGCGAACTCACCGGTCCAGTCAAGCGTGCCCATGACGGCGCTCAAGCCGACGCCGAACGCGATCGTCCAAAGGAAACTGCTCGGTCCCATCTTCAAAAAGAGCAAGATGGCGACGAAGAGGGTCAAGAACGCGACCTGTACCGGCCGTTCCCCGAGGTCTCCAATGTGAAGCAGAGCCCCACCGCCGCCCGAGACGATCCCCGCCGCCTCGAGGCCAATTAAGATGAGGAACAGGCCGAGCCCGACCGTCAATCCGTCATGAATAATTGGCGGGAACGCGTTCGCGAGTTTCCTCGCCACCTTCGTCACCGTCAACAGGACGACGAGCGCCCCCGAGACGAACGAAACGGCGAGCGCGCCTTGCCAGCTCAGTCCCATCTGTAGGACGAGCGTGTACGTGAACAACGCATTGATGCCCATCCCCGGTAATAGGAGCAGTGGCAAGTTGAAAAGCCCTGCGATGAACGTTCCGATGATGCTTGTCAAAATCGCTCCGACGAGCGCTCCCTCGAACGGGAGTCCGGCTTGTGTCAAGATTGCCGCGTGCACGGCCGGGATGTATGCTGTCGCCAGAAAATTCAGCACGCCCCCGTATGTTTCTGTTTTCCATTCTGTTTGTTTTGCCATAGGAATCAATCCTTTATTGGCACCCTCACCCACCCATGTGGTTATACACACGAGGTTGATTATATCCTGTCTGACTTCTGACATGCAAGCGAATGTTGACTCAATTCTATCTTTCGACCCACTCGTGAGACCTACTCCGCCTAAAGCTTCATTTTCTAAAATAAGAACAAACGTTCCTGTTTTTAGCATCTTTTTTGAAGAGAATCTGCTATAATGAAGGGGCAGGTTAACGCAGCAATAGTGGGGTCAGCCGCCAAGTCCACAATGGAGGAAGGCGGTGGTGCGGATGGAACAGCTTTGGACCTGGATCGGCGATTACGTAATCCTCCCGATCCTCGCTCCGATTATCGTTCACTTGGTAATCCACCAATCATCCGATCGTGCAACGTCTGAACGCACAAAAAAATGACCCCCTCGGCGCAATGAGATGGGTCACTTTCTGATTCACTAACCATTGTGGCGGCTGGGCCACTCTTGAAGTGGTAGCCTGTAAGCCAGAGGCCGGTGTATCGAGCACCGGTCTCTTTCTACTTGCATCATACCATATCTGTTCCCGGTTTTCAGTAACGGAAACGCGAAAATTGTGAATCGAATCGCACAAATGGGACACACCGGGCCATCTTTAGCCCGGTGTTTTCATGTTTTCTACGTTGTAGCGCGAGAACCAGTCAAGCATGGCGTCCGCTTCTCGTTTCGGGATGTCCTCAATCGACTCGATGGACAACAGACCACCGCGCGTCGACAAGACGACGTTACAAAGCCCAAAACGACGCTGCAACCAGGACTGGGTCACGTGAATCTGTTCGATGCGGGGTTTGTCCGTCACGAACGAGCGCACGTTGAACGCCCCCGTCCGTAATTGGATGAATGCCCCGTTCCGCGCATAGCGGGTCGTATAGTAGCTGAGTACACGCCCGCCGACGATGAGCGTCCATAACAAGAGGAGCCACCACGCGTATTCGCGGAAGAAATAGACGACAATCCCGGTGACGATCACACCGAACCAGCTGATGCGCATCAGCTTGATCACAAGCGAGCGTTTCGGCAAGCGATGGAGCGTGTCGGCCCAGGCGAACTGGCTGAAGTGTTCGTTCAGCACCGCCATCGCCTTATCCCGTTTGACGAACGGGAGAATCGTCGACGACTCGTCTTTCAACTCGTCCATCGTCCCGGCCGCGACGAGCTCGACGCCGATGATGTTGAACCAGCGCCGGATGAACGTCTCCTTGATGCGAATCGCTTGAATCTTCTCGTACGGAATCTCTTTGGCCGACCGGTTCAATAAACCTTTCTCGACCCGGATACGGTCACCCCTACGTTCGAGGACGAAGTTCCCATACTTCAAGAAGTTGATCACCGTACCGATGACGACCGACAAGAACAAGATGGAGAGGACGAGCACGCCGATCGCGATCACCGAGGCGCTGATGACCCAGTCCCCGATTTGGTCGAACGTGCCATCGAGGTTGATGAAGTCGTCGATGTACGTGATGATCGTCGAGGCGACCGGGAAGATGGCGAACACGGACAGCGACGTGAGCGAGGCAATCAAAATCTCGCGGGTCGATAGCGTATATAGACGAACGCCCGGCGGTTTCTCGATCGTCACCGACTTCTCCGTGCTTCCTTCCTCCGTTTCGCTCGATTCGGCCGAGGCCTCGAGCCGTCGACGTCTCGACTGGTCGAGCACGTCCTCGAGCCGTTTCGCCTCACTCGGGAAGACGCCTGCAAGTTTGAACGAGGCGTCGTCACTGTTCGCATTCGTATCGAACGTCAATTCGACGACGCCGAGCAACCGGTAAAAGAACGGGCTGTTCGAATGGACACTCTGAATCTTATAGAGCGGCAGCGACTTCTCTTGCTTCATCCAGTTCCCTTCGATGACGTACATCGTCTTCTCGTCCAAGGCATATCGGAAGTTGCGCCATCCGAAAAACTTTTGCAGCAAGTCGAACCCGATGAACAGGAGCACGGCGACGCGAAGGATGATGCCAAACGTCGTCTCCCAGTCGTTGTTCAAGACGAACAAGATGACGATCGGGATGGCGAACGACTTCAGCATGTCGACGATGCGTAGGACGAGCACCCGTGTCGGAAGCCGATGCCACGTGAGCGACGCTTCGGTCATACGACATCCTCCTCTTCGATGCGGGCGTAGACGGCGATCTGTTCGCGGAGCGTCTTCGCGAACGATTCATCGATGGCGTAAATCTCATGTGAGCCGGCAGCCGTACCGATTGTGATCGTCTGAAGGCCGAATTTCCGAAGGAGCGGTCCTTGTTTGGCGTGCACGTATTGTACTTTCGTCATCGGGATTAAGACATCATGTGTCGTGATGATGCCGTGATGAAGTCTGATTTCGAGCGGTTGGACGAGATACGTGAAGCGCTCTTGTTTCCACTTTTGGAAGACGATGATGTCGACTAGGCTGTAGATGACCGCAATCGCCAGTAACCCATAAGCGGTGGCTTCGAGCCAACCTGGCCAGTCGAACCAGACGGCCGCGAATACAAGCGCACCCGTGATGATCAAACCGATCACATAAAAGATGGCACTCGATAAGCGGAACACGGTTCTCGCCTCGACCGGCAATGTACCGCTGATGGGTGATGCTGTTTCAATCTCTGACATTGGTGTTTCCCCCTATCCGTTCGGACGTTCGTCCGTCTCTCTCTTTAGTATACGCCGTTTTCTGAAAAAAGTTTCAATCTGACACGGGGAAAGCGGCAAGCTGTTCGTTGATTAACTGGAACCGGTGCACATCCTCAGGCTCGACTTCGTCGACAATCGTCGTTAATGCTTCGTGAGCGGAACGTTTTAACGCATCCGTGATTCGCCCAGTCAGCTTGATTGAAGCGAACGCACTTGCGAGGATGACGACGTCACATGCGAAGCGGTCCCCGTTTTGCATCCAGTCTTCGGGCGTCGAGATGTCTTCTTCAAGCCAGTCCGATAGAATCGCATACGCCCCTTCCAAAAAATCGAGGTCTCGGTCTTTTCGAAGCGCTTCTCCAAACATATCGAGGACATCGGCCCCTTCATCGCTCCCGAACGGCGCGAATTCGTCCGTGCAGTCCAAATAGAAGTCTTCTTGGAAATGTAGCATGAACGCCGGGTGGGCCGTCAGCGGATGCGGCCCAATCTCCGGGTCGTCGACGTAAAGATGGGTGTCCCAGTCGTACTCGACCTCGACGTACCCTTTTTTCAGTTTTTGACGGACGAGCTTGTCCGCTTCTTTCTTGCACGCTTCTTCCGTATCGAACGATTTCAGCTGGACTTTCCCGATTGTGCCGCGTTTTCCGTATTGGACGACGAACTCGTCCGTGCCGACACGGATGTTCCAGAATTTTGTGGTGTGTTGTAAGTAGGTCTGCATCTTGTTCTCCTTATGTAACGACATAGCTTAAGTATACAAAAAACCGCTCGAGAGCGGTTTAGTCTTCAAAGAACCACTTCTTGCGCGGTTCTACTTTCAAGTTGTCGCCATGTTTCTTCATCTCGGTGATAAGATAACGTTCAAGCTCGTTCATCGCCTTGACCCAGTCCGTCATCGTCGCGACGAGCGGGACGACGGTCAGGATCAAGTCTTCCTCTTCGTCTCGCATCTTCTCAATCATCAGCTTGGCGAAGTCGAAGTTCTCATGGATGAGGTCCTCTTCCCGATCGATGATGTGCTCGTTCTCGAGTTCATACGCTGAGAATAGGCGCTCATGTCGTCTGAGCAAATGGCGTACATGTCGCAACAGTTCTTCTTCGAGCTGAGGTGGCAAATGTTCGAGCGTTAGAAAATCGTCATGCAGCTTGTCGAGCACGTGGATGGCGGCACTGTTCGTGTTAATCATCTTCGACTTCAAGACGGCCCGGCGATAAATCGGCGTCTTTTTCTCGAGCCAGCGATTCGCTTTAATCTCTTCCTCGAAGAAGTCGTAGGTCGTCTTCGAACCGCGATGTTTCTTCTTCGTTTCTTCGAGTGATTCGAACGAGGAACGCCCTCCGTCCGTCTCGGAGAATAGACGCGCGATGCGGACGGCCATTTGGAACACCGTCGTGATCTCGTCCTCGAGCTTCCGTTCATAGCGTGGCGGGAACAACAGTGCGTTGACGAGAAGCGCGACCGTGATCCCCATCATGATGAGTAAGTATCGTTCCCCGGCGAACATCCAAATCGGCATGTCCGATTGGCTCGCCCCTTCCATGATCAAGATCGTCGTCAAGATGACGGTCCGTGTCGTCGACTCGAGATTCAAGAACAAAAGAATCGAGATAGCGATGATAATGACGACGCCGATGGCAATCGGGGTCGGGTTCGGCGTCAACAGTAACGAGAAGACGGCAAGTAGCGCCCCGATCAAGTTCCCCTTCATCTCTTCTAAAAACCGGAGTCCCGTCTGATAAACGGACGGAAGTAACGCGAGCGAGGCGGCGAGCGCCGGTACAACGATTTGTTGAAACTGAAACGCCTCGGCGATCAATAACACCAAGGCGACCGAAATCCCGGTTTTGATGGTTCTAGCTCCAAATCTCATGCGGTGTCGACAGCGAACTGTCTTCCTCCCTTATACACGTCTTGTTTTTTTGTATCCTTCTTGTCACGGGTTCAAACATACGAACAAATGGAGCCGTCAAGCGCTGTTTCGAGAGCGCTTCCGTGGTATGATGGCGGTGGATATTTTCTTTCATCTTGATGGGGAGGGGTTTACTTGTCAACCATTGCTTTATTTGGAGGGAGCGGCCGCACGGGGATGCGGTTGCTCGAGAAATTAGTAGAAGCCGGTCATGAGGTGCGACTCTTGTCACGTCGACCGATCGAATCACGTGAAGGGGTCACGGTCATCGTCGGAGATGCGACCGATTTGAGCGCGGTCACGGAGACGGTGCAGCATGCGGACGTCGTCTTCTCGGCGCTCGGCACCGACAAGCAAAATGTCTTGTCGCGCTTCACCCCGCTCGTGATTGAGGCGATGCGAGAAGTTGGCGTCACCCGTATCATCACGGTCGGGACGGCCGGGATATTGCAGGCACACGACACGGACGCGTACCGTTTCGAGACACGCGAATCGAAACGGACGATGACGACGGCTGCCGAGGACCACGCCCATGCGTATGAGTTGCTCCGCGACTCAGATCTCGACTATACGGTCGTCTGCCCGACGCAATTGATTGACGAGCCGTCAGGTGGGGACATCGTCATTACACCAGACGAACTCGGGACGCTTCATTCTGGCCCGATTTCACGCGATGACGTCGCCGATCTCGTCGTCAAGGCGTGGGAAGAAAACAACTATATAGGGCACCGTGTCGGAATCACGACGGAGTCACGATGAGGGGATGAAGAAGTTGAACGAACAACACATGCGCCTCGCGCAATTGACCGACCTGTTTGAGACGCAAGACGAGACCGAACTGGCCCGTCTCGCCCGGACGGCACTCCGCAAAGTGACCCGTGACGAGATTTGGATCGCCGTCTGCGGTCACTTCTCTGCCGGAAAATCGACACTGCTCAACAACTGGCTCGGGGACGGCGTCTTACCGACGAGCCCGATTCCGACGAGCGCCAACATCGTCACGCTTCGAAGCGAGGTGACCGGCGCCTCGGTCGCGGTCAACGATACGGACTGGATTCAGCTCGGGACAGATGAACTCGAACGTCTGAGTGACTTTTGCAAGATTGAAGAAATCAAAGAGGTCGAATACGCCCTACCCCGTTTCCCGTTCGGCGACGACGTCGTCTTGATGGACACACCGGGCATTGATTCGACGGACGAACGCCACCGTCAGGCGACGGAACGCTCGCTCTTCCTCGCGGACCATTTGTTTTTCATGATGGACTACAACCACGTCCAATCGGAACAGAATATCCAGCTCATGAAGCAGTTCAGCGCCGAGGGTCGTCCGTATTCAATCATCATCAACCAAATCGACAAGCATGAGGAGAGCGAGCTGTCGTTCTCGTCGTTCAAGCAGACGCTCGCGGCAGCGTTCGCGCACCACAATATCGAGCCGGATGACGTGTTCTATATCTCGCTCCGTGAACTCGACCATGTGGAAAACGAAGTGACACGGCTACGGTCATACGTCGAACACGTCATCGCCACAGCACGGGACAACCGTGTTGAGAGTGCCGAGCAGTTGACGGACACGCTCCTCGCACGTTCGGAACAGACGTACGCCCGTTCACTCGAGCAGCTACCGTCTGTGGAGAAGCACCCGACCGAGATTCAGGCACGCCTGCAGCGACTCGAGAAAAAACATGTCTGGCTCAGCGCGTTCCGCCGCGAGTTCTTCCGCCACCAGGCCCCGATCGTCGCCAGCGCGCCAATCATGAACTATGAGTTCCGTGAACTGTTGCGGGACTATTTGGAAAGCTGTGCCCCGACGTTCAAGGTCGGCCTGTTCTTCTCGAAAGACAAGACGCGGCAAGAACGGACACGCCGTGAGGAAATCGCCGTCAAAGAGTTCAATCGCCTGCTCGACACGAACTTGCGCCCGCACTTAATCAAATACGCGGAAGACATCATCCGTGACTTGAAGTTGCCAGAAGCGATGCTTGCCCGACCGGACGCGTTGCCGGAAGCACCGGCAACGCTCATCACCGACCAAGTGAAAAGTGGTGCCTCGCTTAGCGGAGATACGGTCCTTCAGTTCAGCCGGGACATCGAGTCCGCCGTCGCCGCCTGGGTGACGAAAGCGTCCGACCCGTGGGTGGCGTCGGTCGAATCGTACCTTGAGACAGACGGTGCGGATCGACTCGCTCGAATCACGATCGAACAAGACTCACTTTACGACATGTTGGACACGCTCGGTACGAGACGTCGCCTGCTGGAACGACAGACTGCACTTCATGCCTACACGGAACGCGCCTTGACGCCGGAACGCATCGAAGCGCTCGAAGTCCGTCACTATGTCGATGTCGAGCATTTACCGAAACAACAAGTTGCCCAGCAACAGAAAGAAGTGGCACCGACGACAGTCTTGGATGATAATTTGGCCGCTTTCTTATCTGATTTTTCCTATGAGTATGCGGTATGTGAAATATTAGAAAGTCATCCGTTATTCACGTCTCGCGTGAGGTCGCTCCGACGCAAACTCGAACGAGCCGAAGCCGAGACGTACACGCTCGCCATCTTCGGTGCATTCTCGTCCGGTAAGTCGTCGACGTTGAACGCCCTGCTCGGCGAGACGGTGTTGCCGACGTCACCGAACCCGCTCACCGCCTCAATCACGAAAATCGTCCCGCCGAACGGACGAGCGCACAAGAGCGCCACGATCACGTTCAAGTCACGTGACGAGCTCGCGGCCGAACTCGACGGTTACGGGACGACACTCGATTCACTCGCACTCGACCATCCGTTCGTGAACGCAGTGAAACACGCCCCACTTCACCATCTCGGGACGACGGAGACGGTCGATTACGACACGTTCGCCTCGTTCGTTACGGAAGAGACGAAGAGTTGCATCGTCAAAGAGATTGAGCTATATGTCGACTCCCCTTGGGCCGAGCGCGGCATTATCTTCGTCGACACGCCGGGCGCCGATTCGCAGTTCAACCGACATAGCGAGGTCCAATTCGGTTATATGCGTGACGCCGATGCGGTCTTGTTCGTGACGTATTACAATCACGCCTTCACCGAAGCCGACCGCGAGCTCGTCATCCAGCTCGGGCGGGTCCAAGGGACGGGCGACCACCAGATGTTCTTCCTCGTCAACGCCTCTGACTTAGCGGCGGACGAGACGGAACGGGACGCCGTCTCCGACTATGTGGCCCAGCAATTGACGAAGCTCGGCGTGAGACACCCTTCCGTGTTGCCGATCTCGAGCCGAAACGCCATGAACGGACGAGACGAAGGATTCGACCGCTTCGCTGAACGGCTCGGCCAGTTCGTCGACCACGACCTGCGCCAAGCGAACGCGCTTCGCATCAAGGAAGAGACAACCGCACTCCTCGCCTCGTTCGAAGAAGTCGTCCGGGAGGCGGACGCCGACGCGAGCGTCAAAGCGAAACGTCGCGACCGGCTCGAACGATTACAGGACGGAAAACTACTTACAATCACGTCCCTTGAAGCACCGTTCGCCCGAGAAGCGAAGGAACTGCTCGCCCATCTCGAGACACGGTCGCTCCTCCGTCTGTCGGACTTCGTCAAGGAGACGTTCCATCCGGTCGAAGTGGACGGCTCGAAGGCGAGTCTAGAACGTGCCCTCGTCCGGACGCTCGATAAGTATGCCTATGACGTCCATCAGGAGCTTCAAGTGTTCCAGTATCGGCTCGAGAAGTTCTTGAAGACCGAGACGGCCCGGCTCGTCACGCAAGAGACAGCGAAGTTGCGTCCACTGTTGCCGACGTTCGCGTTCGACGAGGACGTGACGATCGACTGGCTGCGTGACACGGTCGAGACGGTGTCGTTTGACCAAACCGCCTTCCGGCCGGTGTTGAAACAGTTCAAGAACACGAGCCAATTCTTCGAAGGGGACGGCCGGACGATGTTACGTGACGACTTGAGCGCGCGCCTGCGCCTCGCAGTCCGGGAACAGCTCGAAGCGATCGGTGCCCGAGAAATCGAACGGACGTCGCGTGCACTCGCCGGACTCGAAGAAAGCCTCAGTATTGCTTGGAACGATGATGTGCGTGAACTCGTCTCTGGTGAGCTGAGCGTCCTCTCAGACGGACAGTCTTTCACCGACATGAGACAGCGCCTCGAAGCGCTCGGAAAGGAATGAACGCATGGGATCATTACTGCTTGTCGGCTTGATTCCGGCCGTGATCATGACGATCGCGCTCGGATTGTTCATCCGACACTTATACCTGAACAAAGAATGAAACAAGCCTCGAGCGCGCGCTCGAGGCTTGTTTTTATGCGTCTGCCGGGTAACGGACGTCGATTTGCCGGCGCATCTCGGTCATGACGTCGGCGAGCGTGCGCATGTCGTCATATGTATGATGCGGCGTCTCCCGCTCCCCCGTTTCGATCAACCGAATGAATTCCTGAATCTCGAACGCCATCGGAGTCACTTGTTCACTGACGAGCTCCTCGGTCGTCCCGTCACGCCCTTCGAACGTCAAACGGTCGAACGTGGCAATGTCGTCAATCAAGATCCGCCCCGTCTCCCCGATGATTTCAGACGGCGAGTTCGAACCGTGAATCTTCGAATGGAGCATGACGATGTCCATCGCGTCATACGATAGGATGGCCGAGCCGCTGCCGTCGACGCCCGACTCGAGTTTGACGGCGTTCGCCAATACCGTGTTCGGTCGACCGAACAGCTTGAGCGCGGGACCGAGGCAATACACGCCGAGGTCCATCAATGACCCGTTCGAGAAGGCTGGATTGAACGTGTTCGGGTTGTCCCCACGCTTATACAAATCGTACCGTGACGAATATTGCGACTTGTTCAAGATGACGCGCCGGACCGGACCGACGCGATGGAGTTGTTGGCGCAATACATCAAAGTTCGGCATGAACAAGTTACGGAGTGCCTCGAGCAAGACGACGTCATGCGCACGGGCCGTCTCGAGCATCGCGTCGACCTCGCGGACGTTCGAGGCGAACGGCTTCTCACAGAGGACGTGCTTGTTGTGACGCATGAATAGCATGCTCTGCTCGGCGTGGAGGGCGTTCGGGCTCGCGATATAGACCGCGTCGATGACGTCACTCGCGGCCATCGCTTCGAGCGACGTGAACGTATGGGGGATGTCAAATTGAGCGGCATATGTTTCTGCCCGCTCCGCTGTCCTAGAATAGACGGCCGTCACTTCTGTGCCTGTGATCTGTTGGATTGTCTCAAGAAAGGTGTCGGTGATGAAGTTCGTGCCGATGATGCCGAATCGAATCATATGTAATCTCCTCGTTTCTTTATAGCTGTTTTGACAAGACGATCTCATCGTGAAGTGGGATGCCGTTGTTCCCGATCAGGGGGATGCTTGGCTTTTCGAGCCGGGCCACGTTGACCGCATCCGTCACGATTCGTTCGAGCCGAAAGCCGCGTTTTTGGTAAAACGCGAGCGCGTGCACATTATCGTTCGTCGTAATCAAAGTTAAACGCTTGAGACGATGACGCTTCGCCTCTCGTTCCACTTCTTCTAAGAGTGAGGACCCAATGCCTTTGTTTTCCTGTAAACTGTCGAGCGAGATGATTTCGAGCGCATCATGACGGATGACGTACGTGACGAGCCCATGAATCGACCCGTTCATCCAGACGAAACCGTCGAGCGACGCACAGTCATATGTCCCAGACGAGACGACCATCTGGGAAGCCCCCCATTGATTCATGAAAAACGTACGAACCTCGGTCCGGTTATTTATTGTGATGGCATGAATCATCGCTTACTCCGCCTCATCGGCAGGGGCGGCCTGCTGACTCGCCTCGGTATAGATTCGGAACTGTTTGAACTGCTCGTCATAGATGAGACGAATCGCCCAGGCGAATCCTTTCGCATACAACCGGTAGAACCAAGACGAAGGCAACAACGTGATTCGAACCGTTACGCTCGTGCCGCCTTCGGTCTCTTCGAGGACGTAAGACGTCGTCGAGACACCTTGGTTCGTCACAGCCTGTACTTCACACGCATAAGGTCGATTGACATGCGTCAACATGGAATCGACACGAATCTCTTTATTCTCGAACTGTTGGACCGAGACGAAACGTTT
Organism: Exiguobacterium sp. s150; assembly: GCF_018618435.1. Lineage (NCBI taxonomy): Bacteria > Bacillati > Bacillota > Bacilli > Caryophanales > Exiguobacterium > Exiguobacterium sp. s150. The sequence continues at coordinate 61,008 of NZ_JACSMC010000006.1, forward strand.
GCCTTCGACGAGTGCGTTGTCATTGTCCTCGTAAATGTTCTCGATGAGATGGTCGTTCCATTTGATGATGTGTTCATCTTCTGCCAGACAGGCGAAGACGTGGTCGATTGGGGCTTGGATGGTCATCTGATAGGTCGCGATTTCTGTCGATTGTTTCATTGAATCCCCCTCTTTCAGTCTAATGTTTTTTCAAAACATATGTATCGTTCATGTCCTTTCGGTTTTGAGTCAAAGTGGACGCTGCCGCGCTCGAAATAGATCTGTCGGCGATAAAATGAACATGCGGCTTCATTGCCTGAAAAACTGTCGAGCCGGATACTAGTGTACCCTTGTTCTTTCGCCAAGCGCTCCGAGGCGTGGAGAACAAGTTTCCCAATTCCCTTACCTTGATGCGACGGATGGACCATGAGCGAGTGTATGACGAGCGGTTTCTTGCCTTGCCATTCGATTTCGTCCCATTCCGAAGATTGACATTCATCAAGCACGACAATCCCTAACAACTACTCACCGTCTTTCATGACATAGATAGAACCGTCTTCGATGCAATTCTCGAAATAAACACGGTTCGGGTATGTGTCATCCCATTGATAAATCTGTCGAGCTAAAAGGTTATCTTTGCAGAAGATATATATCTGTTCGATCGTATTTAAATCGGATCGATTGGCTAATGAGATGTCAAACACATGGAGACCTCCTATTTTAATAGCGATTTAACATAATTAACCTAGATTAAATGAAATAAAAAGGAATTCAATCCACTTGTACAGAACAAGTATAAAGCTAAACTAAACGGAGAGGGATGATTGTGATGAATAAAAAAGCGTCATTGCTTTTGACTTCAGTATGTTTAACGTCTATTTTAATAGGTTGCCAATTAAAGGACGAGACTCAAAAAGAAAGTGCTAAAGAGATTGAAGTGGCCTCTGCTACCGATTCTGACGCTGACGCGGATAGTTCTTCAGAAGAAGAGGCGAATCATTTGAACATTGAAGGATCAATAGCAAAGATGAGCATTTCAAAAGACGGTGACGTAACCATTTTAGATGATGCCGAATCGATTGAAACGTTAAGTTCAGTCATTGAAAGTGCTAGGAGAGAAGATGGAATTGTCAACATGTCTAACCCTTCACACTATGTAGATGTTTTTTATACAGATAAAGAGAAGCAACGTTTTCATTTCTGGTTAGGTGAAGAAGGTGAGCGAAGTGCGGTTATGCGTGCAGACGACACTCATTCCATCTACACCGTTTCGGCAACAATAACAGAAAAAATCATCAAGCTTATACAATGACACTAAGCCGAGGGCCTCAATTTGAGGTCTTTTTATAATACCGCGATTCCCTTCTCTGAAACCTAGCTTATAAGATTGCATAAAGAAAACGGATAGGCATCTTTTGTTAAGGAGTGTGAGAAAGCATGATTCAGTTGTTGCTTATCGGAACGACACATTTAAATATCCCGAACAACGGGGATGTCTTGATGCCGGAAACGTCCGATATCCTCAGTCCCACCCGTCAACAGGAGCTAGATGCGTTTGTTACGGCGATGTTCTTGTTTCGAACCGACCGTCATCTGTCTCGAAGTCGCGAAAACTGATCAGGAGTCGTTGAATCAGCGTTATCAGAAATATGTAACTAATCCGCTCACAGCTAGCGAAGACGAGCGCGAACAAATCGGCTTCCGGCTCGCGAAGCTATGCGAGTTGCCGCTCGTTCAAGCCGTCGATTGGAACGAGACGATTGACGGTGTCAGCCTCGGTGACGTGATGGATACTCACCCTGTCGAGATGGAGAGAATCATTTCAACACAGCGTACGCTCGTACAGGACGTGGAGACCGCCTTCGCTACCCTCTCGATTTCTGAGTATTATGCGAACATAAACCAAAGCGAGATTACCGATTCGATGCATCAAGCCTACACCGAAATCGCCGCCGTCGGTCCGACAGGCTCGCGTTGGGTCGAATCTTACTGGAATGCACGGAATCAGCGCATCTATGAGAACGTGAAACGTGTCGCGAAGGCGGATGACCGCATCGTGCTCTTGTACGGTCTCGCCCATGTTCATCTGTTGAGACAATTTTTCGAGCAAGACGGCGACTTTGTCGTTCGTCCGTTCAATACTCTAGTCCCTTGACCGTTCCCTTTGATCGATAGTTCGCGCCAAGTCCTCAATCCGTTCACGTGTGATGCCTATTCGTTGCTCGATGGCGAGCGGATGGTCGGTCGGCTCGAGTTCGATAAACGGCCGCATCCCGACCTCTCGGATATGGACGTTCGTCTTCAAATTGATCGTGTCCGGATAATCGGGCAAGTCTGTCGAGAACCAGCCGAACATCGGTTCAAGTTCGACACGAGCCGGGTCTTCCCACGCATCAAGCATCCGAAAGAAATTATCCGCGCTGAGCGACACCCAGACGTTCCAAGTGAAGATGTTGTCCTCTCCGATAATCGGGAGTTCGAGACAACCATTCACAAAGAAATGTTCCTCGTCTAGGACGCAGACGTCATCGGTCAAGACGACGCGCCGTTTCCTCTCTTTCTTAGATAATTCCTCGATAAAGGTCGGCATGAGCGAACCATATCCGAGTGGTACGTCAATTGGTGCTTGGCAGACCGAACAGGCACATTGCGCGTTATGCTTGCGCTTTTGTTTGAAACGATTCAACATTTTTAAAACCTCTCTTGGTAAAAAAAATTGTAAATTCGGTATTTGAAATAAATTTAATCCGCTTCTTCGATGGTTTCTAGAACGGTTTCAGGATCGTATTCCATCCCTTTCAGGTCACTCGACCAATCCAATCCACATAACAACCCGTCATCCGCCATATTCGGCAACCAGCCCGCGACGAACAGATCAAGTGGCAACTCGATGAGGTGATAGTCCTCCCACTCCTCAGCCTTACAAGCAAGTGCCCCTTCAGGAGTTGAGAAGAACAATAAGACGTCCGTCGTCTCAATGATGGAAGGCGCATACGCCCAGCCAACGTCTGTCTCGGCCGACAACCCGAACACCGTCCCGCTCTCAAGGACACGTTCACAGAACCGCTCGATCACGTCCGATTCCAATCGCGTCACCTCGACGAACAGATCAATCGAATCGGCCACTCGCTCGAGTTCATCCGTCTCATGCCACCAGATGTAGATCGTCTCGACGTCTGAAGTCAAAAAGCCGAGCTCGTCCCCGCTCCCGTTCTCCGCGACCGTGATAAAGTCTTTCGGCAACTGACGTTCATCCCTGTTCGCGCGGATGATGTCGTCCCACGTTTTGTTGAAGTAACGTTCATCTTTGATCGGGTAATAGAACCGCTCCCCGACCTCAAACTTATTGTCGTGTAGCCACGCCTCCCGGAGCCCGCTCGGCAAACGGCTGCCGAGCGCTTGTTCGACCGCCTCGATGGTTTCGAACGAAATCCCGGCAGATTGGTTTCAATACGCATTGCAATCCCTCACTTCGTTTTTCGATACCTTAAAGTATACTTTTTTTGGTGAAAAGAGGGAATGAGTTTTTCGTCGATTTGTGTGAAGACTCTAGACATGAAGAAAGGTAAGCAAGCCATCTAATTTAGATATCTCGCGCGTCAACCCGTCTTGACCTAGCTGTTCGATTGAAATCCTCATGATCAATCCTCCATTTCTTGCAGCTCGTCAATCCAACGCTCAAGCTCTTTTTTCTCATGCATATATACACCCGGTTCCACTGGGAGGTCGATGCCGTGCAAAAATCTCAGCCCGTCCACCACGCGTGGATCAACGTGCATGTCTTCCGTCCGCTCGAGTGCGTCCGCCGCCAAGTCGGAGACGTTTTCAAACGTCAGCTTGCCTACCCTCACCGCACATAACCATTCCACGAGATCCTTGCGAGACGGGACGTTCCGGCGCCTCGGAAGTTCATTAGGCGACAGCGTTCCCTCATTCACCTGCTCAAACAGTTCGATGAGCCGTTGGTTTGTCGGCGCAGTGTCGAGTAACGTCTCGATTGGCGTCCGAATCAACTTCGTTTCATCAGTCATCTCGTCCCACAGCACGAGCACCTCATCCCGTCCGTACACGAGCCAATCACCGGAAGCGTCATATCCGATTCGTTGCCCAAGTCGAGACGACGGAAGACGGGACGCCTCATCGGAAGTGAGTAGCGTCGCGGGCAGGCGTTCACCCGCAGCGGTCGTCATGTTGACAGGACGCACTTCGGTCGGAAGAAACGTGATCACGTCTTCCCATGTCATCGTTCTGACTGCAACCATTCTTCAAATGAAGCGGCGATCGTTTCAAGGTGTTCACCTGTCTCATGGTCGACAATGAGGACCTCGTTCGTCTTCAAATTGACACAGACGAGATCCCCGAGAAAGTCTTCATATCCGATGACGGGGAGATGGTTTGGCCAAGGTTCTTCCTCATCGAACACCTCTCCTTGCACCTCGTCGAAACGGTCGCGTTCGTTCAAGAATGCGAAACGCGGAAGCCCTTTTGCATCCTTCAGTTGTATCTCCATTTCGGACGTCGGTAATAGCGCTAATAATTGTTCTTTCGTCATTTTTTTGCACCTCGTTTTTTCTTCATTTTACCTCAATATTTACTTCATAGGTTCGATTTTCCAATGAATATCATTGACAGAAACTTTAAAAGGTGTAAAATTACACTTGTAAGTTATTGTCATAAACTCCTTTATTTTTAACTAGTCAATCGAGGTGGATGATGAAGAAGACTGATTTTATCCAAACGGTTTCAAAACACATAAAACTGATTCGAGTCGAGCAACAGCTTTCCCAAGAAGAGATGGCGGAAATACTCGGCATCTCGAAAAAGACGCTCATCCAAATCGAGAAAGAACGAACTGTCGCCAACTGGGGCACGGTCGTCACGCTGTGCGCCCTCTTCAATGACAGTGAGATTCTATTGAATGAGATTGGGGACGACCCGGTCGAGTTCGTGAAATTGCTCGCTAAAGAGGTCGCCTACGAGCCGAAATCGAAGACGCTCGGCGGCCGGGTCTGGTGGAAACAGATTGCGACAGACGGCGATTATGTGATGCAGCTAAACGTCATCAGTAGTCATTACCGTATCCTCGATTCAAACGACGTACGGTGGTACAGCTCGTTCGATGCGGATGATGCTTTGCACGTGTTGGCCCGACTCGCACGAGACCATCGAGAGGAGTCTTTGTCATGAACATAAGAAAACGATGCCTCGTGACGCTATCGTGCGTCTATGCCATCGCCTTTGTCTTAAACGTCATTCCATCGGTCACGTTCCCCGATACGACAATCGGACCGCTCCAGGCAACGGCGTCGGTCTTGCTCGTCCTTTGCATGATTGGAACGTGCGTCTTGAACGACCGGGTCGCTAAGCTTTACGTGACCGCCCTCCTGTTCGCCGGGGTGACCGTCTTTACGCTACATAGCTTCGAGACGTATGTGTATGACATCGTCATCCTTGACGCGTTGTTCGCGATTCAATATCCACTCTATTTGTTATTCGTGACCCCACTCTTCGGGCTCAATCTTTTCTTCAACGTCGAGGCAGATTTTATCGCCTTGTTCGCCTTCTTCATCGGACTGTTCATCCTCGCTATTCATGAGATTGCGATGATGGTGTCACGGAGGGTAAGTTGAGCCGTTGGTTATTTGTAGGCTTTGGCGGTCTCGTCACCGCTCTTGCCTATTTCCTGCTTTTTCCGAACCTCCCCTTCGCAAACGGATGGGGGTGGATTGGTGGGACGACCGGTCTGCTCCTATTGTCCGTCACCGGTTTTAGCCTTCACCTCGGACGAAAGCATCATTGGACAGCCCGCCACCGGTTCGTCGTCGGAATCGGACTGATTGCCGCCTTTATGCTGTTATTCGGTCTCATTCTCTGGTGGATTGTCGCTATTAACATGAATCACATTTGAATGGGAGGAAGATAAATGAACTACTATATCGGGTCAGGGTTTTATAATATCGAGAACGTCAGACGATTACGCGACTTGCTTTCCGCACAGGGCCATACCCATACATACGACTGGACGCTCAACACGCGGGCCGATTCGGTCGATGCGCTACAGGACATCGGAGAGAAAGAGCGTGACGCCATCCAAGCTTCAGACTTTGTCGTCATCTTGCTTCCGGCCGGGAAAGGCAGCCACGTCGAGCTCGGCATTGCCATCGGTTCAGGCGTTCCGGTGTTTCTCCATGATATGACGGACAGCATGACGAATTTTGAGACGACGAGTACGTTCTATCACGTCGCGCATGTCGTCCAGCTGTCAGGTTCCCTCGAGGACATTCCGTCGCAAATCGATGCTTTTCTCATCGAAAGCGCTTGAATGCCCTGTCTCTCCTTCTCACCAATGCATGAATCCACCTATTTCCAAACATAAATTTGAAATGATTTGCATTTGTTATGGCGCAGGAATCATTTTTGTGACATACTGTTCAAAATCTATTTGAACGGGGACGATTGTTATGCAGACATGGAAACAGCCTTTACTTTTACTCACAGGTGTCGGGATCTCGAACCTTGGCGCCTGGGTGTACTTCATCGCCCTCAACTTGATCGTCCTCGAGATGACGCAATCGCCGTTCGCCGTCTCTGTCCTCTACATGCTCGTGCCGCTCGCGGCGCTCTGTGCGAACGTTTGGTCAGGCACGGTCATCGACCGCACCGACACACGCCGCCTGATGCTCCTCCTCGATGCGCTTCGTGCCGGTGTCGTCTTCAGTCTCGCCTTTATCGACTCGCTCGCCCTCATTTATGTGCTCGTCTTTTTCTTGAACATCGCGAGCTCCGTCTTTGAGTCGGCATCCCTCGTCTATATGACGAAGCTTGTTCCTAGCGGTGACCGGCAAAGGTTCAACGCCATGAAGAACTTCGTCCAATCGGCCGGGTTCATCTTAGGCCCGGCCATCGCGGGTCTGTTATTTATGATCGGTAGCCCGACGCTTGCCATTCAGTTGAACGCATTGGCGCTACTCGTCTCCGTCGGCATCCTCGCGCTCTTGCCGACGCTACACACGGCACGTGAAGAGGTTGAAGTGTTCAGTGTACGTATGATCATCGAGGATTGGAAGACGGTCGTCCGGTTCGCGTCGACGAAGCGTTACGTGACGCTCGTCTATAGCCTGTTCTGTGTCATGACAATCTTCATGTCCGGGCTTGACTCACTCGAGGCGTCGTTCGCGACGCAGGTGCTCGACTTCTCCGAGAGCCGTTACGGCTTCCTCGTCAGTGTCGCCGGAGCCGGGATTATCGCCGGATCCATCATCAATGCGACATTCAGCACACGCATGACGTTGCCGTTCTTGATTAGTTTTGGCGCGATCATGACGCCAGTGGGCTATCTCATCTTCGCCTTCTCCGAATCGTTCGTAGTCGCGTCTGTCGGCTTCTTCTTGCTCACGTTCGCCTTGTCGTTCGCGAACACTGGCTTCTTGTCGTTTTATCAAAACAATGTCCCGACCGATCTGATGGGCCGCTTCTCCGGGGTGATCAGTGTAGCGGAGTCTGTCTTGATTATCGGGTTGACGTTTGGGATTGGGCTTCTGGCAGAGTTTGTCGGGATCCGCTCGACGTATGTGGCCTTCTCGCTCGCTTTCTTGCTCGTCGGATTGGTCACGGTTCGGGTAGTGCTAGAACGTTCGAAACGAGGACTGTATGAGCCGGTGGTGATAGAAGAGAACGTCTCATAAAAAGTTAGTGAAATACGAAATGCTAAATTTTTTAGGTGTTAAAGGACTAGAAAGTAAATATTAGATGCTGATTGGAGAACCTTGAATGACTGTTCGTATTATAAAAAGCGTAGAAATTTTTTATCGGGAATCCGATACTGGGCGGCAAGTAAATCTGTTCACGTTCGCATCACAAAAAAACACGTGCTTGTCAGATCTCATGGAAGATGAGTCAATACAGGGTGATTTAATTTATGTAGTCGAGTTTTCCGATGGTGTTAAAAAAATCGTATGCCATCCGAAAGAAACACGAAACGAAGAATGGCAAGTCTTTGAGCTGTTTAAATGGTGTCAACATTGGTATACAATTTATGAATGGTTGTACAAGAAAGAATTTAGAACGAAGCGTCCGTTCCAACAATATGCTACGCGTTATGAGGCAGAAGAAGCAAGGTCAACGCCAGAAGACTGGGAGATCATTAAGCGTTTTTCTGTTGAAGAATTCGAAGAGCGAATTGGTAAAAACGAGGACGGATTAAATGAATTTGAAGAATTAGAAGAAAATCTGGATCTTATTTTAGAGCATGAAAATAAAAATTCACGCGCAGCCATAGCCTCAGGTCGCTACTATGACTATTTTATAGAGGAATGGCTTAATCCTAGAGAATCATTATATGCGCTCGAGCCACTTATTTTAGATGTGAGCTATGGAAATTTTGGGGATAATCAAAAACCGACAAAATAAATTGATGTCATATTTGATCATATCAACGCTCTCTATTCCATTTATACTTTAAAACTCATATGTAATCAGTGTGGTCGAGTCCATCCTTATCATCGGTTTGTCGGGATCCGCTCGACGTATGTGGCCTTCTCACTCGCTGCCTTGCTTATCGACTTGGTCACGATCCGGGTTGTGTTAGAACGTTCACGACGTTTGTTGTACGATTTTGTTCCATTCGAAGACGCATCACAAAGAGATCGAGCCAGTCGTTCAATGAACGGGTGTCTCGATTTTTAAATTCAAGTTTCTATAAACGCACTCGCTTCATTTCAAAAAAGCACCGTTTCGACACTAACGCTTGCTCTATAATGAACATGAAGCACCTTTCTTTGATTACCTCTGCTGCACTTCGGGTAATTGTCGAGGTGGGCCTACACCATACGTCATACAAGGAGGGATGGTTATGAAACGATGGACCCATGAATCGCTTCAACTGATTGGCCTCATCTCTTCCCTACTCATCGGAACGATTTCTTACACCATCTTACTCGTCGAGAGCGACAGCGGCCTTCTCGGCTTATTGATTTTGCCAGTGATCGTCGTGTCTTCACTCGCCTTCGGGATGCGTGCCGGTTTAACGATTTCGGTGACGCTACTCGTCTTTCTATTCATCTATTTTCAATCGTTCGCCCCACTTAACGCACAAGGTGAAGTCCAGTTCTTCAATTGGCGCGAAATCGGATTTACTACGCTTATTCTCATGTTATCCGTCGTCTCCGGGCTCGTCCATCAACTCGTCAAACGTGTGCAGCAATCCAGGCTCGCTTTAGAAGAACGGGCACGCCAACTGATTGCTGTCGATCCTGAGACGTGGCTCGACAACGCCGAGCGGTTCCAAATGGACGTCAATGGCGAACGAGATCGACTCGTGCGACATGGTGGTGTCTTCTCGGTCTCATTCATCACGTTCGACGACTTCGATCGATTCGAACAGACATATGGGCGCACCGAATATGAATGGTTTTTGAATTACTTCAGTGACGAACTTCACGGGGCGACACGACGTACCGATCAAAAATATCGAATTGCTCATGATACGTTTGCCATCATCTTCCCGCATACGTCTCCTGAGGCGGCACAAGTCGTCCACGACCGCATCCGACCATTGCTCGAACACTATGAGTTACAGAGCGGGGAGCATGTGCGCTTGACGTACGAAGACACATTTTATGAAGTGACACTTGAGAACGCAACGGTCATGGTCGATGCCATTCTTGAGAAAGCGTCATCGCTTCATTAAAATTACATTGACCGATCAAGCTCTGGAACCTAACGTTGATAACGGCATGGTTCCAGGGCTTTTCGATATGCTCTTGAAAATCTGTAAGAAATGTATTGCCGGTAAAGGAATCGGATCTCATATAAGAGAAATCAACAGCACAACCTTTTGAATAAGGAGGCATGATTCCCATTCCATCGACCATCTATTCCATCAAGCCAATCGAGTCGCCACGCGAACTCGATGACTCGTTCGTTGTCATGAACCAACTGCGCACCGACCTGACGCTTGAGGCCTATTGCGAGCTCGTCTCCGCCATGCGACCGCAAGGCTATGAACTGTATGCGTTATACGCCGACGATACAATCGTCTCACTCGCGGGGATCGAGGTACGTGTCAATCTCTATCTCGAGAAGCACGTCTTCGTTTACGACCTCGTGACGTGCATGAACCATCGCTCGAAGGGATATGGTGAGATGTTGCTTCACTTCGTCCACGAATACGCCCGCGACCGAGGTGCCAAATACGTCGCCCTCGAATCGGGACTCGCTCGGACCGAAGCGCACCGTTTTTATACAGAGAAAATGGACTATGGCATCACGAGTTACTCGTTTCGTAAAAAACTTTGAAGGCATATAAAAAAGAAGAGCCGAGCGCTCTTCCCGTCTCAATTATATCGCGAATTTCGAACCATAAACAGACTGTCTTCTCCTAAATTCATCCACTATACTGTGAAGACAACCTGACCTAAGGAGAGATGAAACATGAGTGATGACATCAAACCGCTCGACCCCGGCCCGTTTTTCCACGGCACGAAAGCCGAACTGAAGCTGGGGGACTTGCTTGAACCGAAGCGACGCTCGAACTATCAAGACAAGCAGTCGAACTACATCTATTTCACGGCCACCCTCGACGCCGCCAAATGGGGAGCAGAACTGGCGAGCGGTGAGGCTCGTGAGCGCATCTATCTCGTCGAACCGATGGGTGACTTCGAGAACGACCCGAACTTGACGGACAAACGCTTCCCTGGCAATCCGACCCGGTCGTACCGGTCGAACGCCCCGCTCAAAGTCGTGGCCGAGCTCGGTGCGTGGGAACGCCACCCGGACGATGTGATCGCGCATATGCTGGCCTCACTTGAGAAACTGCGGCAAGCCGGGGAAGATGTGATTGAAGACTGACACGAAGGAGAACCACTTTGAAGAAATCCTACAAAAAACGCAAGTATCTCTTAATTGTCGGTCTCGTTGTCGGACTTCTATATGCGACGACATTTATCCCGCAACGCGTCATCACGACGTCACCGTCGAGCGTGTCCCGCATCCACGTGTTTGACGGGCAGAGCGGTTATGAACTCAACTTGAGTGACCGAGACGACATATACGCTGTCATGAATAACTTGAATGACGTCACCTTTCAAAAAGGAAAGCCCAGTATCGGCTACATGGGATACTCGAATCGGGTCACTTTATACGATCAAGATGGGGATGAGCTCGATGAATTTATCATCAATAGCGAGGACACGCTCCGCTACCACGGTTTCTTTTACACGGCAAAGTCAGGGAACATCGATTATGACAAGCTTGACGCGTGGATGGCGCAAGTGAAGGCGCAACCCGTTGAAGAATGAAGTGATGTCTATCGACGCGATTGATTGGCTCTACGTCTCGACAGCAAGGAGATTAGCACCAGACTGGCTATCGCTGAGATTGCAATCTTAAGCTGAAACTCATTCGTTAGTCCGTCAATTACGTATCCTCTAAGTTTTTGGGACAAACTTGCTTCCGGTACCCAATCAATCACATAGCCGATTCCTAGCATTACTGGAAGACTTAGAACCACGTACACAACTATAAAAAAGAATATGAACGTTTTACTGTTCAGCACTTCAACCCTCCATTCAAGTTGTCGTTTTATTGACACAATCGCTATAAAAGAGACACGCTATATCCATTTCTACGTCGAAATGTGCATAGCGTGTCTTTCGTCAAAATTTGTATAAACGTAAATCAGTTTGCTTCCACGTACTTTTGGAAGTTATCAAGAATCGCCTGCCAACCTTGACGCTGCATCTCAATCGGATTCATCGATTCCGCGTCAAACGTTTCGACCACTTTTGTTTGCTCACCGTCCGAAATAAATGAAACGGTTACTCTACGATTGTCTTCAAGGTGATATTGAATGAGTTGATCGACTTGAACTTCATCATATACACCTTCAAAATCGAAGCCCATACTTTTATCCTTGGCCTCCATCCGACTTCGAAATTTTCCTCCGGCTCTCAAGTCATTCTCTGCTTCCGTCGTATGCCAATCTTCGGATGCATGATTCCACTGTTTAATATGGTCGGGTTCTGTCCAAAGTCGCCATACTTTATCGATTGGCACATCAACGAGAGATGATACTGTCACAGTGTTGGATTCCATCTCATAATCTCCTTTTAAATGTTTTTGGAACATAAGTGATTGGCACTCAACTACACGCGACAATTACTTTTTCGCACCATTCCCTTCGATATTCGTACGATGAAATCCTTCCTTCCGTATATCTCCATTAATCACTTCGATTTTTCAATTTGAAACAGAGTCGATGACGTATACATGTTCTCCAATAAACAAGTTTCCGTTTACGAGTAATGCAACGCGTTCAACTTCTGAAGGAATCTCATATGTTAATAGAACTTTTACGTTTGCAGGGACGGTTAGCTGGGATTTTCCATCCCACCCTTCCTCCTCAAGGATCGTTACATCTTTCACCTCATATTTATCTCCTTGCCCATCAAGTAAAGGATAGTGTTGAGGCATGAACCTAAAGGTAAAGTCTTCTTGACCCGGAACATCTTCTAGCTTTACCGTAACTTGAACAGGAATAGTGAGTAAACGTGATGTCGGAGTGGAAATCTGTATACCATCTGGTGGATTGACCGGATTGAAAACTTGTATCTCTTCACCTTCACGTTCTGCATTCGTGACTTCATAGATACGGAATGCCGCTTCCCCACGTTCTTGGATGGCATCTTCCACTACAATGACGTCTTCCTTATGTGATGTCTCCTCATTTTTCTTATCCTGAAGATCTGCTAATTTCTCACCTGTCGTTCCTTGTATAATCGGCTTGGCCTCATCAGATGATCTAAGTTCGCCCGCTTCTGGTAACGCAAAGAAGAATAACGTCAGAACAGCGGCACCGAGCGAACCACCGATAGTTCCGAGAATCCATTTGAAACGACGTTCTGTCCGTCTCGTGTTCACCTGGGTCCCACGCATCGCCTGATACGGCAACACGTTGACGGCCATCTGAGCGGGGAGCAACGCGCCGATCAGACCCGTCAGCACCGGAACGAGCAGCGTCGCCGTGAGTAAGAGCAACTCGGTGAGCGGGAGTGAACCATACACGTTCCAGACGAGCACGCCCGCGACGATCAGGCCGAGGAGGCCGGCCAAGAACCCGAGCAGTCCTCCTTCGACGAGCACAAGGCGGCGTACGTTGGCCGTGCGCCATCCGGTCGCCTTGAGGATGGCGATCTCACTTCTGCGTTCGTTAATGTTCTGCCACATGACTTCCGTCGTCGTCAGGACGGCGATGAGGAGCGAGACGCCCATGGCGACATAGTGCATCGTCCCGACCTCGAGGGCGACATACTCCCCGAGGAATGACGTGAACATGACGCCCTGCAGACGGACCGAGACGAACAGGAAGAACATGAACAGACTCGTCGGCACGGCGATAGCGAGGAGTGTCAAGAGCGTGCGCTTCCACTGGGTCACGAGCTGGTTGAACGCCATCCCGAGCACGCCCTCGGCTCGGACGACCCGGAGCCCGCGTGTCGTCGCACCAGAACGCAGCGCCTCGTACGGTTTGATCCGCCGAATCATCATTATCGGCACGAGCGAACCGAGCACATAAATCCCGAGGCCCCCAAACCCGACCAGGAGGACACGAAGACCGGTCGTCGCCGTGTCCCCGGCGAGGAGGAACGCACCCAAGATCGACCAGGCGATGAGCGCGACGACACCGCCGAGCAGGAGCGCCTCAATCAACAGGAGTCTGGAGAGCTGACGCGGTCCCCAACCGAGCGAGAGGAGCACCGCGAACTCTTTCTTCCGGGCGTACAACATGATCACGTTCGACGTGAACACGTACAAAATCGCGACGAGAATGACGCTCGCGATGACACCACCCATGCCCATCTTCGTCTCCTCGAAGATGGTGAACGACGAGCCCAGGCGGACCCACGGCTGTTGGACCCATCCGAGCGCCTCCCCCTCTTTGAGGCCCGGCAGATACGTCAACGCCATCTGCGGGGACGACCCGAGCGTGACGTCGGTGATGAGCCCCGTCGCCTGCTCGATCTCCTTCGCGACGGCCTGGAGTCTCGCCTCGCTCGCCTCGTTCAGCTCGTCGACGCCGCTCACGTTGACGCGGATGGCCGAGATCGGTTCGTCGCCGAGGATAGCGGCTGCCGCTTCGAGCGTCGTCAGGACGAGCGGCGGCCGCGTCAGGAAGCCGCGGTCGTTGTTGAGCGGCAACATCTGTTTCACCGGGTTGACCGGCTCGTCGTCCGCGTCGATGACCCAGTCAGCCTTGGCCGGGAAGTACGTCTCCATCGGCAGATCCGTAAGCGGGTCGCGCGCCATGTTGAGTTTGCCTGGATCGAAGGCTCCGATATAATTTAGTTTCACTTTCGGCCAATCCAATCCCGTCTCACTGAACATGTTGAGCGGCCGGTACATCTGTTTGAACGGATAGATGCTGTCCTCCGGAACCTCGTAGGGCTTCACCTGATAGGCGAACGGCCAACGGTCCGCGAACGGGCTCGTGACGGTCTCATAGTCCAGTGAAGAGGGGCGCATCATGAGAAAGTTGAATGCATCATTCTCGTCCGAGAAACCGAGTTGGTCCCCGTTCAGCAAGGAATGGATGACTTCCTTATGTACATCCTTGCTACCGACGGGATCGACTTCATCAATCTTTTTCCCGGAAAGGCTCTCGAGATAGGTCTTTCCACCTTTATCTCGCACGAAATCTGCAATCTCTCGGGTGTCTGTTGTGTCGATTGGAAGTTCAACTTCTTCTAACTCATAAGCCATGGTCATGTCGACAAAGTTCTCAGTGCTCATAATCACGGGAACTTGGACGATTCCCGTTTCGTTCACACTCGTATCGTCTGATTCAGAGAAGTACTGACTATGCTCAGTCTTCACTACCGCCTGGTCCAGTCCGACCAAATTTGCCTCTGCCTCTGGATCGATACCGGCAATCATGAAATTGGAGGCCAGGATTGGCTCGATGGTCTCGCCGACGTCAGGTGGCGACATGCCATAGTTCGGATCTGCATCCAGCGGACGCCAATCCCCTAGAACGTAAAGATTGGAGATGTCTTCCTCAATCCCTGCGCCTATGTTCGTGCGCTCGATAAATTTCACACGATACACTCTCGGCTCGTCCGTTTGGAACGTGCCAATCTTTTTATAATATTCATACGATCCAATCATCGCAATCGGTGCCGCGACCTCGATGTCGTCAATCTGCTTGATCTGCTCATACTGTTCGAGTGTGATCCCGCCGTCCAGGCCGCTCATATAGTTCGGTTCGAGCAGATTCAGCTCCTCGGTCACGCTACGCGAGCCCGGCGGCCGGACGACGATATGATACGACGATTTCCATCGCTTCTCGAGCTCGGAGACGACTGTCCCCTTGTTCGACTCGGTAAGCCCGACAAGATACGATAGCCCGGTGCTGACGATCAAGACGCCGACGAGGAGCAGGATGAACCGCTCCTTGTTGCGCCACCACGAGCTCCAAATGAACTTAAGCATGTCCCATCACCCTCGTGTCGATCACCTCGATGACCGCGCCGTCCTTCATGCGAATCTGTACATCCGCTCGCTCGGCGATACTTGAGTCGTGGGTCACACAGATAACGCCACACCCCTTCTCCCGGTTCAACTCTCGTAACAGCTCAAAGATGACCTCGCCCGTCTCCGAGTCAAGGTTCCCGGTCGGCTCGTCTGCGAGCAACCATTCTGGTTCATGGATGAGGGCACGTGCGACCGCGACGCGCTGTTGTTGGCCGCCCGACAACTGGGACGGCAGCGACTCCGCCTTCTCCTGTAGTCCGACACGTGCGAGTAGCGACATGGCCCGCTCCTTTTTGTCATAGTCGACCTTACGACCGAAGAGTGGTGCCATCACGTTCTCGACGGCCGTCAATGTGGGGATAAGGTGGAACTGTTGGAAGATGAAGCCGACCTTCTCGAAACGAAAGTTAGCCAGCTCCTTCGCGTTCAATCGACTCAACTCGTGTCCGTCGTAAGATAACGTGCCGCTCGTCGGGACGTCAAGCGTTCCGAGAAGACTCAAGAGCGTCGATTTCCCTGAGCCTGATGGTCCGATGACAGATACGAAGTTACCTGTTTTGAACTTCAAATTGATTGGCTTCAGCGCATACGTATCGATTCCATCCCCTTGAAACTTCCGTGTCATTTGTACACACTCAAACTCACCCATATTTTTACCTCCAACGTGTCATTTGGTAATTATTAGTTGATTTAAGTATAGCAAGATTTATCCAAATGACCATCCTTTTGTTTGATTATTCTGATATCTATATTTTTTAAATTGACTCAAGACAATAAGAAGAGGCACTCCTATACTCAGGAATGCCTCGTTTAGACGGATTCAGCGGCTTCACTTTTTCACCATATCATCCGCTCATATCTTTTTTACGATGGAGTCGAAGCGCCTCATCCGTATGAACGAGCATAAACGGTTCGTCGAGTGACGCCGCTGCCGCCTCGGCTTGCGAGATTGTCTCATCGGTGACGATTGCTTCTTGACGCCGTAACCGAAACGCCCGCTCGAGCCGGCTTGTCAACAAGTTGCTAAGGAAGACAAGCAAGGACAGTCCGATGGCCGGGACGAGGAACATATGACTCGTCATCCAAGTCGTCGCCGTGAACTGCTTGAAATAATAACCGAACATCGACGACCATTCAAATAGCGTCGGCATGACCCCTTCAAACAGGAAGACGGTCCCCCCGAAGAAGACGCCGAATAATGAAAGATGGATGAGCAACATTAACGTCTGGACGAACTGTTGCATGAAGACGATCACCAGCGTCGGCACGAGGTGCGGCCATAAATGTCGCCTCGTCCGGTGCCACACACTGCCACCTAACGTCTCGGCGACGACCATAAACTCTTGTTTCAGCAGTTGTCTTACCTCTGTGATCAAATAGAGCGTGACGGCAGGTAAGCCGAGCAAGATGAAGACCGTCAGTTGAAGCGATACACGATCGATGAGCGGTGGCACCATCGTCGAGTCGGCGAATATCAAGGACGAGAACAACATCATCATCGCCAGTAACGAAATCGGTAAAATCAAAAAGCCGTCCAACACCATCTTGAAGATACGATTCAATCGTGCCCCGCGGAACGCGAGCGGAATCCCGACGAGCAAACCAATCACGATCCGTCCGAGCGCAACGGTCGCGCAAATGCCGACCGTCCATTTGAACCCTTCAATCATCATCTGGAACAAGTCGTTCCCGGCCCGGTCCGTCCCGAGCCATTGGTCTTTCGACGGTTCGAGCGGCGGGATGCCAATCAATCTTCCTTCCTCCGAGTAGCGGTTCAGGAACTGGTCGACCTGTCCGTCACGAAAGATCGTATTCCCGATACTGAGTAAAAGTAGACCCATTAAAATCGTGAAGACGATCAAGAAAATCGGGTCACGGATGAGTACGCGGCGCATCATACCCCTCCTTTCCAAGCGTCTGGGATGAGCCATTCCGCCAATACATCCACGAGAAAGATTGGGATGTAGATGACGAACAAGATGACGAGTAGTATCGGCATGGAAGGATTATAGACGATGAACCGGAAGATGCCTTGCACGTTGAACAAATACTCGATAATCAACAGACTCGACAATACCGTAATCAAATTCGAGCGGAAAAAGAGGTAGAACCGATACACCAAGTTCGGGAGCAAGTGTTTCCAAAACATCGAGACCGGCTCGACACCCTTCGCTCGTGCCAGTTCGAGAAACGGCGTCGTTTCTTCTTGCAATATGTGTTTCGTCAACCATTTGAGGAAGAAAAACAAAATGGTGAGCGTCAACGTCACGATCGGTAAAAAACGTATGTATTCGGCGAATCCGCCTGCGACCTCGATGTGATCGAACCCCGTCTTCTTGTAAAGGGTGATGGCGAGGAATTGCGTGAAGATGAGCCAAAACAAATCCGGTACCATCTCGAGCGTCTCACTTGTCTGTCTTAGGACGGTGCGCACGCGTCTCCCGCTCCGATAAAAGAAGTACGCATACACGAGAGCAAATCCAACCGCGACGACCAACGACGTCATGAAGATGATGACGGTCTCCTTCATGAGCGGTCCAATCGCTGGTAACAACGGTAACTCTCGTTGCGCCGTGACGTTGAAATAGGTGATCTCATCCAGTTTCGTTAACTGACTAAATTGTTGTTGCAGACCACCCCAGTAGTTCGAGGGCACAAACTCGAGTTGTCCAACTAAAGACGGCAAGGCACTAATCCCAACCAAAACGATACACGTGATGAGAAATTGGGATGATTTTCGGGCGATCCAATTCATCGTGTCGACTCCCTTTCAAAACATACTCATTCTACTAAAGTTAATATTATCCATATGTAGTTTTTGTTAGTTTAGCATATTAGTTATGTGAATAAAAACAATATTCTAAATATTAAACCTTTTAAATTATGATACCCTATAACCAATCGATGAAGATCCGTCTTCTTGGCCAATAAAAAAGCATTCCCGGATACAGGAATACTTCAGTATGTTGAAAAGAGGACATCCCCATCAAGAGAACGAATCTCATAGTCGACAAGTTTTTTTATTTCGCGTGTCAGCGTTCCCGTACATACATACTCTATACCCGGACCGTACGAAATATCCGGGATCGTCATCATCGCTACTCACCATACGAGCAGCAACGAGCCCGTCTCGACAATCGTTTCAAACTTCATACAAAACCACTCGTTCAAACGTTAGAACGAGTGGTTTTATGTATGTGCCTTCATCCGTCCCTTCTGCCACGCCACGAGCAAGATGCTAATGATGACGAGCAAGAACCACGACGACAGTTTACCGAGGTCGACGAGCGCCCAACCGCTCAATTGGTTTGGATACGCCCAACCGTTATAGAAAGTGACGATATTTTCCGCAAACCAGATAAAGCAGGCGATTAAAAAGAAAGCGACGACGACGGGCATCGTGAATCGGCGGTCGTCGAGCCGATACGTGACGATGGCCCGGCCAAAGACGAGAAAGACGAGCCCGATCAACACCCAGCGCAAATCGAGCCAAATGTGGTGCCAAAAGAAGTTGAAGTAGATGGCGATTCCGAGGCCGAACGCGATGAGCGGTGGTGGCATCTTAAGAAATTCCAAATCGAGACGGCGCCATGACTGGACGACGTAACTGCCGACGCTCGCATACATGAAGCCGGCATAGAGCGGGACGCCCAAAACTTTCGTCACTGCCTCGTCCGGATAGCTCCACGACCCCATCTGGACTTTGAACAGCTCGAGCCCGAGCCCGATGACGTGGAACCAACTGATCACTTTCAGTTCTTCCACCGTCTCGAGCCCGGTCTTGACGAGCACGACTTGGACGAACAGACACCAGATGAGGAGGACGTCGTAACGTGGAATCGGAAAGTCGATCCATTTCGTCAACGCGAGTGCGCTGAAGATGGCGACCGCGAAGAGGCAACTGAGTGCCTGTTCGTAGCCGAAGATGAATAAGTAACGGAGGTGTCGCATCGATTCACCTACAATTCGATGTATTCGTAAAGGAATGACGACTCGCCGTCAAAGAAACGCGGATCGAATAGACCGAGTCGCTCGTCCTCCTCGACAACGACAACGAACGGTGACCATTGTTTTAGCGTGAGCGCCTCTTTATTCTCATCAAAGAGTGGTGACAAATCGGCATCGTCCGCACTCGTCAATTCGTATTGAAGTTCAGACGATTGATAGACGGAATCACTGAAAATCGAGACCGCATCTCCGGTCTTCGTGACGACCGTGAATTGCGTCGGGATGAACGACGCCGACAACGCGACCTCATCGTGCTCGGCAGCGTACGACTGATACAAATAGGCACCTTGCGCGCCTTGAATCAAAACGTGGACGAGGATGGCAGCCCAAGCGTAACGATACACCGTGTGCCGTACGTTTGAACGGCGTGCCACGAGCCATGCGACGAGGAAGATGCCCCAATAGACGAAGTCGACGATCGGGATGATTCCGAATGTGAGCCTAGCGTCTGACAACGGCTCAAAGTAACCCGTTCCCCAAGCGTTGAACACGTCGGCCGTGTTATGAATGAACACGGAAAGCATCGCCCAGTAAAAATAACGTATATCGGTTACTTTAAAAAGAACGCGGACGAGCCAATAGATGAGTAGCGCGAATAGCGGGACGAGGAAAATCGAGTGCGTGATGCCGCGATGCCACATCTGATACATTCCTTCGGTGTCCCACAGCCGAGAGATGACGTCCGCATCCGGGATTTGACTCCCGACGAGCGTCGTCACGAGCAACGCGCGTTTCTCATTTTTCTGTAACTCGTGCTTATCTGCTGCCCCATATAACGTGAGTCCGAACAGCGTGTGTGTGATCGTATCCACAGTATCCCTCCTTTCTCTTTGAAAAGACACCCTCCTCAAAACGAGAAGGATGTCCTCAGTTTATTTATCTTGGTCCATTTTCATGGCGCGTCTTGCGACGACAGCGACAAAAATGACAGCGACAATCGGAATGATTAATGGCATCCAGTTCAACATCCGCCTGTCCCCTTTCTACAAGTGTCGCAAGCAGTATATCACAACTTCAAATCATTCGATTCAATGAATGCTCGCTTTCGCATATCGGCTTGCCATCGATTCGATCGTCTCACGCATATGGTCACGGAGCGTCACCGGCTCGAGCACCTCGACTTGATTGCCGAGCGACAAGAGCCAAAAGACGAACCCGTCCGATACGGCCGCATCGAATCGGATGTGGAATCGATCGTTCACTTCCGTGATCGATACATCTTCCCCAAGTTTGTCGAAAATGACCGGGAGCACCCGTTCGTCAACGGCCAAAACGACTTCTTCATCGAGCCCGTTGTACATATTGAACGACTTTTGGAAGTAGTCATCCGGCAAGTGATGTTTTTGACGCGGTGAGTCGTCTTCGACGATCTCTGAGTTGACGATTCGGTCGACCCGATAGTTGCGAATCTCCCCGATCGATTCGTCGATGCCGATCAAGTAATACTGCTCGTGGTTCCAGTGCAAATCGATCGGATTGACGACGTACCGTTCCCCGTCACGTCGAAGCGGGAACGTCCGCTTGGCGACGTCGAACCCGACGACGTCCGTGTATTGGAATGAGATGGCTTTTTGTTCTTGAATCGCCCGTTGGATCCGGTCGATATGGTATGGGATATAATTCACTTTCTTTTTAGGTGTCTTGATGATCGATTGGAGCGTCTCCGCTTCCGGGATGCTCGTCAAATTGCGGAGCTTGTCGACAATCTGCTCGGTCACGTCCTCAGAGATGAATTTAGCGGCGACGATCGCATCGACCATCATCCGCAGCTCATGGCTCTCGAACAAGCGGGCCGAATGCCAATATTTTTTGGCAAGACCATTCTTCTCGAGCTCATCCTGCACCTCGAACCCCGAATCGGTCAATGCTTGGATGTCGTCTTTCACGGATTTTTTTGCTAACTTAGAAGTATCACCAATCGTAGATAAGTAGGCAAGCAGGTCCTCTAACGTCTTCGGATGATTGTCGTCCGTATGGCGTTCAAAGAACCGTCTTACTTCGAGTAACCGCTCTCGGTTGTTCACGGTATGTTCCCCTTTCACTTCTGTATATATAATATGTATAAAGAGACATTATCATGTTATTTCCATGAAATAAAGTTATTTTCCATTACATTTCGTTTAAGGAGGCAATCGTCGCTGTGAAACATTACGCCCACGTCAACGGCACGAAAATCGAATACATCGACCGCGGTCACGGTCCTGTCGTCGTTTTGATTCATGGTACCCAATCATCGAGTCTCGAACCGTACCATGTGGACCGGCTCGTCTTGTCTGGTTTCCGGGTCATTGTCCCATCTCGACCCGGTTACGGTGAGACTCCGTACTCATTTTCGGCGACTCCGCAAGCGTTCGCCGAGAACTTGCGCCAACTCATGCATATCATGAACATCGGCGCTTATCATGTGTACGGCATCTCCGCTGGTGGTCCGACTTCGATCGAGCTTGCCTCACGAAACGACCGGGCCCTCAGTCTGACGCTCGCTGCCGCCGTGACAAGTGAGGTCGACTTCCCTTATCGTCGCTATATCAGTCGAAACATCGCCCAGCCGCTCTTCATCGCCGCCCAGTTCACATTGAAACAGTTCGTCTTCCGCGCGATTCAAAAACAGCCATTCGAGGCGACGGCCCGCATGATTCAGTCGACGAGCCTGCTCGCGTTAGATGCGATTCGCGATGAAGTGACACCGTACGACATCTTCCTATTGAAACGCGTCGCCAGTCAGATGGCGTTCGGACTCGGGGCGCAGTTCGACCTACGTCAACGCGTTCCGGACGAGGCGCTGCTCGGTGTGACGTGTCCGACGTATATCGTCCATTCAAAAAATGATAAAGCTGTGCCGGTGCGACACGCCCATCACGCCAAACGGCTCATCCCGCATGCACAGTTCACGATTTTGAACAGTCCGGGCCATTTGATTTGGATTGGTCGTCAAGCCAGGAAGAGCGAGCAACAAATCGAACGCTTTATCCGCTTTAATTCGTAAGGCACCTTTCTAGGTGTCTTTTTTAGTCGTCCGCCTCGAGGAGGTCAATCAATTCTTCCGTCACGTCAGCTGGGAGGCGATAACCGATGTTTGTGTCCTCTGCATCGTACAGGCTGCTGACGGACTTCGGGTCATCGTTAAGCCAAAGGTAATAGCGATCCGTCTCCCTATCTTCAAACCTGATTTCGATATCGTATTCCGGACCAACTATATTCACGACTCCAGGAAGCTTGTCTGCCTTACGAAGCATATTCTTAAATACACGAATTGCTTCCAGGGCATCGAACGTAACTACTTCTCCCGTTTGGAAGCTTAGAGTACCATCAGATTCCGAGACCCGGACTTCTTCCATTCCATCCGTGCGGAAATCGTTCGAGCCACAACCCGTCAACATGAATACTACCAATATGGACGCTATGATTCGCTTCATTGAAAGCTTCACCATCCATGCCCTGTTCACTCATGCTCCAGCAGTCGAATCAGCTCGTCCGTCACGTCTGCCGGGACGAGATATACCGTATGCGTATCGTTCACATCCATAATACTTGTCGGCATGCCTAAGTCGCCGAGCCAAACGTAATAGCGGTCCACCGTATCGTCTTGATAACGGACTTCTACGTCATATTCAGGCGTTGCCATATTTACGATGCCCGGTTGTTGTTCCGCGTTCCGAATCATGTCTGCGAACACTTTGACATCTGTGAGTTCGTCATACGTGATGACCTCTTGCTCTTGGAAACGTCCGAAGTCGACCGATTCGGCAATTCTTACTTCCGTGACATCTTCTGTGACGAGCTCTTTCGTGTCACATCCCCCGAGCAAGCCGACGGTCAATGCGGCAATCACTGTTATCCATTTCCCTTTACGTTTCATCTGACCTCACCTCCGTATATTGACAGTTTCCTTTACGCAAAAATCACTTGCTTGGTTTCATGGAAGACATCGCTTTAGTCCTCCACGCCTAACGTCAAAATTAGACGATTCGTAATGTCGGCCTCTACTTTATAGAGGCGGTGTGACTCGCTGACGTTCGAAAGGACACTCGGTGTCCCGTTACGCCCGAGCCAAAGTTGATAGCGTTCCACAGCATCGGATTTATAGTAAATCTCGAGATCGAAATCCGGTTCACGTCGAACCGACGAATCCACCAACTCGTCCGCGTTGCGTAACATATCCGCGAACACCTTGATGTCCTGTAGCTTGTTGTACTCGACGAGGAACTGCTCGTTGAATCGTGCTCTTCCTACCGACTTAGCAATTTTGACACAGTTTATCTCTTCAGCGTCAATCGCGTTGAATCGTTCCCTTCCATCCCCATACGGCAACGTGATTTTTCTAACCTCACTAATGAAATTCAACAGTCTGCCCATCATGTTCGGCCACCTAAGTCTGCTTATCTTACATACGCAAAGCGCGAACAGAACGTTTCATTAATATCTCGTTAATCTTTTAAGCTCTGCTTCTCCTTAATCCGTTCTAAAAAGATCGGGAGTATGTTCAGTCCAATCGAGATGCTTGTGAGAACCCATAATGCCCGTTCCATGCCTGGTACAACGTCCGATAAAGCCGCCCAGTCCTCCGCTTCGACCCACATCGCAATCAGACTATATTCGGCGCATAACGTGAGAGCCGTAAGCGACAACGCAATTGCCATCGATAGTTTATAGTCTTTCCCCACGCTGAATGTGCACAAGTTGAATAACGTCGCACCAATTGCCAGTAAACCAAATATAATCCACATCAGAGCATCACTCTCCATTATTTATACAATTGATTACCTATTTTTACAGTAGCATAAGCAAAACGTGAAATCGTTACATTTCGGAACAACAAAAAAGCCGAGCCGAAGCTCAGCTTAATTATTCGTACGTCCAACCAATCAAGCTCGCAGTCGCCCCTTCATAGCGCAACTGTTTGTCGAGCTCGCTCGGGAACACGCGGAGCGTGGCGACGGCTTCACCGTCATTGACGAAACATTCGACGCTCGACGAATCGACGAAGAGATGGAGGGACGTGACGTCCATCACGTTCGTACGCGTCGTGCCAAATTCGGTCGCGAACGGCTCACCGGCGTTCGTCCGGTCAATCGTCAACTCACGAGTCGACGCGTCGTACCGGATGACGAGCGACTCATCTCCGACTTGAAGCAGTTCGAGCGTGAAGTCCGATCCGTCCGTCGTCAGTTCGAGTTCGTAACGGTTCGGTGTCGAAGCACCCACCGCAGTCCCGGAGACGTTGACGAATTCGGCTTGGCGTAACTTTGTCATCGCTTGCACGGGACGTTGCTTGAGCATACCGTCCTCAATCGATAGTTCGCGCGGTAGCGTCAAGGCGTGTGCCCAACCGAACCGGTCCGTCGGATAGTCGATCTCCGGCAAGCCCATCCAACCGACGAGTAAGCGACGTCCTTCATGTTCGGTCGTCTGCGGAGCATAGAAGTCGAACCCGAAATCGAGTTCTTCGAACACACCGTGCTCAAACGTCAACGTCTCGAGGTCTAGCTTGCCGATGACGAACCCCGATTGATAAATGTTGTGATAGCGATGACCGTCTGGCTCGATGCCTTGTGGTGAGAAGACGAGGACGTGCTGACCGTTCAGTTCGAACACGTCCGGACATTCCCACATATAACCGAACGGGTCGAGACCCGTCTTCACTTCTCCGAGGAACGTCCAGTCGTTCAAGTCGCTCGAACGGTACAAGACGACACATCCGGTCTCGTTCTCACGCTGGGCGCCGACGATCGCATAGTAGGACCCGTTCTCAAGCCATACTTTCGGGTCACGGAAATGCTCCGTGTAGCCAGCCGGGACGTCCGGGATGGCGACGTTCCGTCGTTCGATTTTCCCGTCGCGTAACACGCCGATCAGTTGCGAGGCGTGACGCGTCCAGTCGTCCGTCCGGTGGTTACCCGTATACATGACGTGGAGTTCACCGTCAGCGACAAAGCCGCTGCCAGAATAGGCGCCATGCGAGTCTTCGGTCGTCTCCGGGACTAACGCCACCCCGCGATCGGTCCACGTGACGAGGTCCGTCGATGTGACGTGATACCAATGTTTCAGACCGTGTACCGGTCCGAGCGGGAACCACTGATAGAACATGTGATATTCCCCGTTAAAGTACGTAAAACCGTTCGGGTCATTGAGGAGGCCTGTCGGCGGTTGGATATGATAGCCGAACCGCCAAGGCGAGGCCGCCGTTTTCGTGCGGAGTGTCTCCATGTCGAGGGCACTCACGTCACGCAGCGAACGATAACGTTCCGCCTTCGTCCAAGTCATTCAAATCACTCCTTTGTTTTATGCGGCTTGTTTGACCGCGTCTTTTTTCCCCTGGCGCTTCGCGAGGACGAACGTCAAGCTGAAGGCGACAGCGAACGAGATCGCCATGCCGATGATATACGATACGATTGATGCCGGTGCGATCGAGATGATCCCCGGAAGACCAGCCGCACCGAGTGCGACAGCGAGGACTTCACGACCGACGATGAACGCCGAGGCGATTCCTGAACCGATGATGGCGGCGATGAACGGGTAGCGGAGTTTCAAGTTGACCCCGAACATGGCTGGTTCGGTGATCCCTAGAAGTGCCGAGATACCTGACGCAGAAGCGACACCTTTCATTTTCTTCTCACGTGTCAAGAAGAAGACAGCGAGTGTAGCCGCGCCTTGGGCGACGTTTGACATCGCGGCGATCGGGAAGATGAATGACCCGCCCGTCCGTGCGATATCGGCGAGAAGTTGCGTCTCGATGGCGATGAAGCTGTGGTGCATCCCTGTGATGACGATCGGTGCGTACAAGAGACCCATGACGAGACCGCCGAAGAAGCCGAGTGAGTCGTACGTCCAAACGAGACCATCGATAATCAAGTTCCCTGCTTCACGCGTGATTGGTCCGACAAAGGCGAACGTAATGAACGCTGTAAAGAGGAGCGAGAGAAGCGGTGTGAGCAGGATGTCGAGTGAGGCCGGCATGAATTTACGAATGTTGATTTCAAGCTTCGATAAGATATAAGCCGATACGAGTACCGGTAACACTTGACCTTGGTAACCGAGCTTCTCGATTTCAAATCCAAGGATGTTCCAGACCGGGATATCGCCGACTGTCGCTTGCGCGTAGGCGTTGACGAGATCCGGGTGAACCATGATCATCCCGAGCGCGGCACCGAGATACGGGTTGCCCCCGAACCGCTTGGCCGCGGAGAATCCGATTAGGACGGGCAGGAAGACGAAGGCGGCGTTGGCGAACGTATTGATCATTGCGGCGAGGTCGGCGATGCCAGGGTACTGGTCGATGAGCGAGCTGCCGTCGAAGAACAAGTCCGGTGCTGTGAGCAAGTTATTGATCCCCATCAAGAGACCACCGGCGACGATGGCCGGGATGATCGGTACGAAAATATCAGATAGCATCTTCACGAACTGTTGGAGCGGGTTGCCTTTCTTCGCGCTCGCCGACTTGACGTCGCTCGTCGACATGTCGCCGAGTCCTGTCAATTGGGTAAACTCGGCGTAGATTTTATTGACCGTTCCTGTCCCGATGATGATTTGATACTGTCCGCCCGTCGAGAACGTCCCTTTGACGACGTCTAACGCGTCAAGTTTCTTCTCATCAACTTTCGACTCATCGTTCAAGACGAGGCGGAGCCGGGTGGCACAGTGGGCCGCCGCGGCGACGTTGTCTTTGCCGCCGAGCGCCTCTAAAATCGCTTCTGCTTCTTGTCTGTAGTTCATTCAGGTTTCCCTCCTAACAGTTGTTGAACACGTTGTGGTGATGGTATGGCTGGAATCGCGCCGTAAGCGGTGCATGTCAAGGCGCCGGTCACGTTCGCATATTCGATATCCTTCTGTAAACGCATATCATCGACGCCGAGCGTGGCGAGACGATACAAGTACGCGCCGACGAATGCGTCACCGGCCCCCGTCGAGTCAACGCTTTCAATTTTCACCGACGGGATGATGTCACGTGACTGACTCGTCGCAATCAATGTGCCGCGTGAACCGAGCGTGATGGCGACACGGCTTGCGCCGAGTTTGAGTAGTGCGTCGACCGCCTCGTCGAGCGTCTCGGCTCCGGTCAACAAGTGCGCTTCTTCTTCGCTCAATTTGACGAAGTCGGCCTCGGCGATGAAGTGGAGCGAGTCTTGTTTGAACGCCTCGAGGTCCGTCACGAGTGCGTCGCGATAGTTCGGGTCGAACGAAACGAACAGCCCATCGCGTTTCGCGAATTGCAGCAACTTGAAGTAGGCGTTCTTCAATTCACCGTCAAGGAGTGCCGTCGCCGAACCGAAATGGACGATATCCCCTGACTTGAACTGAGATAAGTCGATCGCGTCGAACGCATAATCGCCGTCACTGCCGCGTCGGAACGTGAAGTCACGCTCCCCGTCCGCTTGAATCGAGACGAACGCGAACGTCGTGTCGCCTGCTTCGACCAAATTGTCCGTGCCGACACCGTTCGTTTGGAGCGTCTCTTTCAAGAACTGTCCGAATGGGTCCGCCCCGACTTGTCCGAGGAAGCTCGATGCGCCCCCGTGCTTACTGACGACGGCCGCCACGTTCGCCGGCGCACCGCCCGCTTTTTTGACGAAAGTCGTGCCGTTGACGAGGTCGCTCGACGCGTCCTCGCACACCCAGTCAATCAATAGTTCACCAATGCAATGTACGGTATTCATCCGTCCACCTCCATAATCCTTCTGTCATCGTTCATTTATCGAACCGGTTCCAAAGGAAGATAAAAAATGTTGCGGAACCGGTTCCGCAACACAAATGTAATCGATTTAATTTAAAATGTCAACGCTTTCGCGCAGTTTTATCTCGAAATTTGTGAACGTTTTCATTGCGATGACATCACCTGTTAACAACTGGAGAATCATGTCAGCCGCTTTCGCTCCCGTCCTGCGATATGGAAGGTGTACCGTCGTCAGGGACGGATGCAACACTTCGGTGAAATCATAGCCCCCAAAACCGCTCACCGAGACGTCATTCGGGACGGCCTTACCGCTATTGGCGAGCCCTTTCAATACACCGAGGGCGATATTATCGGTCGCACAGACAACGAGTGACGCCGCTTGCTCATGACCGATTTGTGCCCCAATCGGAATCGCATCCTCAATCTTGAACGTCGTCGTATACGTCTTGACGCTCGCGCCCGATTCGCTAAAGGCACGTAAAAATCCGTCGCGTCTCGCTTGGCCGACGGCGATATCATACTCCTCGACACCTACGTAGATAACGTCCCGATGGCCCCAGTCCATGAACTGCTTACCGAGTGCGTATGCCGCCTCATAGTCAGGATAAACGAGACTATGCACTGTCGCATGTTCCTGACCGATTAACAGTACCGGAATTTGAATCGCCTCGATCGCATGTAAATGACGTGGGGTCACCGTCGTCCCGAGCCAGATAATGCCGGCGACTTTCTGTTTTGCCAAGTTGTACAATTGCTCGATCTCGCGCTCGGTCTGTTGAGCTGTGTTCACGAC
This sequence comes from Exiguobacterium sp. s150, assembly GCF_018618435.1. Lineage (NCBI taxonomy): Bacteria > Bacillati > Bacillota > Bacilli > Caryophanales > Exiguobacterium > Exiguobacterium sp. s150. The sequence goes on from NZ_JACSMC010000006.1 coordinate 89,987, forward strand.
GAGCATTTGATAGCCGCGTTCGGTCAACCGCTCGTCGATCCCCATCATCGTGCGAGAGGCGGCGTACGAGTCAAGACGCGGCACGATGACGCCAATCATCTTCGTCTGTTTCGATTTCAAACTTTGCGCGAACTGGTTCGGTTCGTAGTTCGTCTCTTGAATGACGCGCTCAATCTTCTCCCTTGTCGCCTGTCCGACCGAGCCTCCGTTTAAATAACGCGAGACCGTACTCTTTGCGACGCCTGCTAGCTTGGCGATGTCGTTGATCGTTACTTGTCTCATCTCCAAAAACCCCCATACGAAAAAACTGACGCGTCAAACGCCGTCAGTTTAGTGGTTTACTACATATCGTTTCTTAAAGTTCAAATAATAGAGTCCGTTCCGTTTCTCAAAGCCGTTCTTCTCGAGCACGCTTCGCATCGCTTCTTGATGCGGACTCGTCGGTGGAATCCCGGCACGGACGGTATGCCCGTCTTTTAAATCCGACTGTTCGAGCGCGAGACGTAACCCTTCCGTCGCATAGCCTTTGCCTTTGTACGGGTCGAACACCATCAAATCGAGTTGATAGACGCGCGCGAGTTTGAGCAAAAGTACTTTTCCGACGATCTTTCCGTCAACGAGGATATCAAAATAAAAATCTTCCCCGTAGCTGTGTTCATCGGCTGAATAGACGTGCTCGGTGCCCATCTCTTCAAAGATGCCTTTCAACTCTTCGGCTGAAATGCCGTATGAGCTCTGCCCGTATTTCTGAAAATGTTCATATTCAATCTCATCAATTTGACGAATAGGTTGACGCACGATGTCCATCCCGTGCCCTCCTTAACAGTTATTCCGTAATATTTCCACACTCATTATATACGAACGACGACTTGATGCGCAAAAGATAACCGAAACGTCAGGCAGGTTCAATGTGGATATGGACCGAATCGACGGCATGGCGTTCGTCGAGTTTCCGCTCGATCTCGTCACAAAGGTCATGCGCCTCGTCGACCGTCAGCTCTCCGTCGACCGCAATCGTCACGTCGAGCATGACATGGTTCCCGAGATGCCGGCCTTTGATTTCACGCACTTCCTGCACCGATTCGAACTCGCCAATCGTCTCTTCGTACGCGTTGACGAGGTCCGGGGGGAACCCGTCCGACAGTTGATGCGTCGCATCTAAGAAGATTTGAATGGCCGTCCGGATAATCATCCCGGCAATCAAGACGGCGAGCACCGTGTCCATCCATGGCAGTTTGAAGTATGCGAACAAAACACCGAGCGTCGCCCCGATTGAGATCATCGCGTCGGCGAGATTGTCTTTCGCGGCGGCCTTCAAGGCAAGCGAGCGCGTCTTTTTAGCCAAGCTCGAGTTGTACGCATACACACCGAACATGACGAGCGCACTGATAAAGGCAACGACCGCTGCGAGCGGGTTCGGCTCAATGTATTCCCCCCGAAGCAAGTTTGCTACGCTGTTCAATAGGACGAACACCCCTACGGCGACCATGATGAGCGATGCGACGAGTGCGGCGAGCGTCTCCATCTTCGCATGGCCATACTTATGTTCGGCGTCATGGGGCAACGCCGCAATCCGAATCCCGATATAGACGGCGATCGAGGCGATAATGTCCGTCGTGTTGTTAAATCCGTCAGCGAGGACGGCCTCTGAGTTATAAATGATTCCGAAGACGACTTTTAATATAGATAGAATTAAATACGTCGTGATCGATAAAATCGCGCCTTTGAGCGCTTTTGGTGGATGATTCGTTGTGCCCATCCGCCCACCTCCCTTTTAGCCTAGTTAGTATATCAGCTGAGGTTTGAGTGGGTATAGAGAAACATTGTTTCCCGTTCGCAAAATAAATGGAATATATTCCCGGTAGTTTCGTCTTACGAAAAATATGGTAAAGTAAACATGAAGAGACCCGTGTGGGTACAACGCAAAAGAGGTGAAACGTATGTTTACAGAACGTGATGGGATTAAATTAAGACTGGAACAAATTGACAGATTGTTGTCGGATTTGAACCGTGAGGCGAAGCAATTGATGGCTCGTTTACGTGAACTCGATGCGAGTGGTGAAAACCCGCAGGAAGTGTCACTCAAACCTGAAGACCGTGACACGCTCAAATCATCAATTGACGAGACGCTCGAGGCACTCCAAAGCCGCTCGAAACGTCCAATCAATCCGAACGATGAAAAGAAAAAAGAATTGGCGACGCACAAAGCACTCATTGACGAGTTGTCTGATTTATTAAGCAAGAAAAAGTGAGACGCGACCCGCGTCTCTTTTTCATGAAGGAGCGTTTTTTATGTATATTGTCACGACTTGCCTGCGACCGACCGATTCGGTACGTGAACACGCTACACGCCACGCCACAGAGTACGGTGCGCGTTTCGTCGAGCGGAAGAAACAATCGATCGAGGCGCTGATGAATCGTTATGAGAAAGGCGTCCTCGTTTTTGATAAGCGGCGCGTCGAATATACGTCGCTCGGGACGACCGAACCGTTCTTTTTCCATCCGTCGAGCTCGGTCTTCCGTATTAAACAATTGCTACGCGGCGGACCCGACCCGCTCGTCGACACGGCCAAGCTCAAAAACGGCGACCGTGTCCTCGACTGTACGCTCGGCCTCGGTTCCGACTCAATCGTCATGAGCCATGCGATCGGACCAGACGGTCGCCTCACCGGACTCGAAAGTGAGTTCGTGACGGCGATGCTCGTCAAGGAAGGACTCAGCGTCTGGGTCGAGAAAGAGGATGCCATCAATCAGGCGATGCGCCGAATCGAGGTCATGCATGCAGACGCCCTCGCCTATTTGAAGACATGTCCCGACGACTCGTTTGACGTCGTCTACTTCGATCCGATGTTCGAGAAGACGATTTCAGAATCGGTTCATTTGAACCCGTTACGTTCACTCGCGAACACCGCCCCGCTAACAGACCAACTCATTCGAGAAGCGCGGCGTGTCGCCAAAAAACGAATCGTCCTAAAAGCGCATTTTGAGAGTGAATGGTTCAACGAGTACGGTTTTACGAGGATTATCCGAAAGACGTCAAAACTGCATTACGGATATATCGACATGGAGACAGACATCCTTTAGGGCTTATTGCCCAAATGGGACGAAAGTCTCTTTTTTTCGCTACCCATTTTCTGAATATTGACATTAATCAGACGCAAGTCTAATGTTTACCCTAAGCTCACACAATTTCCCATTATTTACACAGGAGGTTAGTCCAGATGAAAAATCGTTCCATCCGCCGCACAACACTCGCGGCCGTCCTGACGTCAGCGATGACGGTCAGCGCCATCCCGGTCGCTGCAGGACCAACAAATGTCGCACCGGCCTTACCGTCGGCTAGCGAACACGCCCCGTTCGATCATCACATCATCGATGAGGAACGTCTCGCCAAAGCACTTGAGAATCGTGGCGTCATCAAGAAAGGCTTATCGGCTTCAGAACGCACGAAAGCGGTCGAGGCATATATCGCCAAGAAGCAAGGTGCGGCGCAAGACCCGCATAAGCATGACTTGAATGACAAAGCAGCCGCTGCCAAAGAGAAGATACATAACCAGTTCGAAAAAGAATCGAACCGTCTCCTCGACAAAGCGAAAAAGGGACAAGCGAACTATCGTAAAGGCAAGCCGAACGGTCAAGTCAAAGTCGACCCGGCGAAACAGGCTGGCTATAACGGCGCTGTGCGCGAAGACAAAGTACTCGTCTTACTCGTCGAGTATAGCGACTTCAAACATAACAACGTCGTCCAAGAGGAAGGCTATCTATATAGTGACAATTTCAGTAAAGAACACTATGAACAGTATATGTTCGGCGACGAGTCATTCGAACTGTTCAATGGTGATAAAGTCCAGACGTTCAAACAGTATTATGAAGAACAATCAGGCGGCAGCTACACTGTCGATGGAACGGTCTCAGAATGGTTGACCGTCCCGGGTACGGCGAAAGACTACGGCGCCGACCGTCCGACAGGCGGACATGACAACGCCGGGCCAGGACCACGTCAACTTGTCAAAGACGCGTTGAACGCGGCTGTGAAGAGCGGCATGAACTTGGCTGAGTTCGACCAATATGATCTATATGACCTTGACGGTGACGGCAACTTCAACGAGCCGGACGGCTTAGTCGACCACTTGATGATCATTCACGCGGGTACCGGCCAAGAAGCAGGTGGCGGTGTGCTCGGTGACGACGCAGTCTGGTCACACCGTTGGGTCGTCGGCAACAGCCCGTATCGCATCGCCGGCACACAAGCAGCTGTCCCGTATTGGGGCGGACAAGTGGCCGCGTTCGACTACACGATTCAACCAGAAGACGGTGCAGTCGGCGTCTTCGCGCACGAATACGGTCACGACCTCGGGCTCCCAGATGAGTATGACACGCAATACACAGGTCAAGGCGAACCGGTCCAATCATGGTCAATCATGAGTGGCGGTAGCTGGGCCGGGAAGATCGCCGGTACTGAACCGACAAGCTTCTCTCCACAAAACAAAGAGTACTTCCAAAAGTTGATGGGCGGCAACTGGGCAAACATCACGGAAGTCGAACTCGATGATATTAACGCGCAAGGCTTCGTCTCTCAAATCGACCAATCAGTGACGAAATCGAACAACCCTGGCATCGTGAAAATCAACTTGCCAGATAAAAAGGTTAAAGGCATCGAGCCGAAGTTCGGGAAGTATTACTACTACTCGACTAAAGGCGACAACTTGCATACGGAATTGGCGATCCCAAGCGTGAAACTCGGAGCTGACGGGCAACTTGCCTTCGATACACGTTTTGAAATTGAATACGATTATGACTATCTCTATGTCAAAGCGCTTAGCGGCGGTAAAGAAGTCGTCCTCGACGTTTACGGTGACGACAACACAGGTAACGATGCAGAATCGACGAACGGTGAATGGGTTCGTAAGTCATACGACTTGTCACAATTCGCTAATCAAGACGTCTCAATCGTCTTCGAATACGTGACGGACGGTGGCCTTGCGCTTGAAGGCTTTGCCCTCGACAACGTCTCGATTACATCGGGCAGCGCGACATTGTTCTCTGACGACGCGGAAGGCGCGGAAGCGGTCAAATTGAACGGTTTCGTCAAGTCGGACGGTTGGGATGAGAAGCCACACTACTACTACTTGGAGTGGCGGAACCATGCCGGTGCTGACACGGGTCTCTTGAACGGCCGTGGCGTCAAATACAACACAGGTCTCGTCGTCTGGTACGGAGACGATTCGTTCTCTGACAACTGGGTCGGTGTCCACCCTGGTGAAGGATTCCTCGGAGTCGTCGATTCACATCCTGAAGCATTGATCGGGAAATTGAACGGCAAAGACACGGTCGCAGGCAGCACGCGTTACCAAATCGCGGACGCGGCGTTCAGTCTCGACAAGACGATTCCATGGTATATCAACTCACCGAGCCGTGGCATCTACGACTACAAAGCACAACCTGGCGTGAAGCAATTCAATGACGCCAACACGTATATCAACTCGCTCATCCCGGACGCAGGTAAGAAATTGCCTAAGTACGGTCTCGTCGTCGACGTCGTCGGCGAAGCGAAAGACAACTCGGCTGGTGCCGTTTGGATTCGCAAACAGTAACACTCCTGCCCCGCGTCCAAAATGGATGCGGGGTCTTATTATTCTAAAAAAGCTTGAAATTGCTGAACGAACTGTGTAACATAATACGTGTAACGCCTCTGTAGGTTAGTGGCAGACCTCAGCAATGGTAATGCTGCAGCACGAGTTCGATTCTCGTCGGAGGCATCAAAAACACCGCTCAACCAAGCGGTCCAGAGCATTTCCTGTTTATGACAGGAGGTGCTTTTGTTTATTCGTGCACAGTTTGTGCCCAAAAGCGGTTTATCAGACGATTTTGATTGATTTGAATAAATCAGATATCTCTGACAGATTATCCGTCCATCGATGCCATAGCCTATCAGTCTTCTGGTTTAAAGCGACATCGTGATTTACTCATGCGTGACCTCTTTGTGACTTGAGGTCACATATTGAATCGTAGCCAGGAGTGATACTTTGATAGACGACAAAAAACGCCCCGGAGGACGCTTAGATGCCCGTACTCAACTGAATTACCTGTCATCAATTATGAAGGGTATCGCTATCAATCTGAGTGGTGTATGACCACATCCCAATCAGATGAATCGCTCTCATCCAAAACTCGGGTGAGAGCTTTTCCATTCAGTCATGGAAACTGTCTTGACACGGTTTCCGTTCCTCTATAAACTTGAAAAGTTAAAAGTACCTATTGATTCGGAAGGAGCAACATCCCAATGCTTAATGAATGGTTATGGATTCCTTCTGCCTTGCTCACGCTCGGCCTGCTCGTCCTCAGCTATAAGCTGTTCGGACGTGTCGGGCTGTTCGCCTGGATCGCGATGGCCTCGGTCGTCGCCAACATCCAAGTGACGCAGCAGATTGTAATCGGCGGTTTCATCTTCACACTCGGGAATATCGTCTACGGTTCCCTTTATTTAGCGACAGATATCTTGAACGAGAAATACGGTCGTCATACGGCGCGTAAAGGCGTCTGGCTCGGTTTCTTCATCTTGATCGTCTCGACGGTGCTCATGCAGTTCGCCTTGCTATACGAGCCGTTCGAAGAAGCGCTCTTCATGCATGAGAGTTTCGAGGCGTTGTTCTCAATGCTCCCGCTCATCACGCTTGGTAGCCTCGCCGCGTATCTCGTCTCGCAGCTGTTCGACGTCTTCATCTACTCGAAGATTCGGGCGAAGACCGGTGAGAAGAAACTATGGCTCCGGACGACCGGTTCGACCGTCGTCTCCCAGTTCATCGACACGCTCACGTTCTGTACGATCGCCTTTTGGGGTATGGAATGGGGCATCTGGTGGAACATCTTCGTCACGACATACGTCGCGAAGTTCGTGATTGCCTGGATGGCCACACCGTTCATGTATTATGCGAAACGGACAAAGCCGCAAGAAGACGAAGCCGAAAAGGCAGCATAATGAAAAACGCCACGAAGAAGTCGTGGCGTTTTATTTTGCCCGAATCTTGAGTCGGACTGCATATGGTCTTGCATCTTCGACGGTAGACGTCTCTCGACAGACGGCGAGCGCAACGTAGGCGTCGATGGCGAGTGCTTCAATGGTATCTTCGGTCGTGCTGACCTCGAGTATGGTGTAAGGTGGCAAGCGTTCCATCTTGACCCACTCCCCGCGTTTTTTCACATAAACGACGGGCTCGTCGATCGAGTAACGTGTTAGTAACTCCTTGACGTTCACACGATTCCCTCCTTCGACCCAATCCATGTCTTTATTATAAAAACTACTCGTATTTCTGTAAACCGCGCCTTGCTGAGTTTTTAGATTCAAGCCTTTAACTTTTCTAGGATTTAGCCGATACAAGTAGTAAAGAAATGAGGTGAACTGATGCGTTATCGACGCCAAGAGAACTTTCGCTACATCTTACCGAATCCTCGTTTTATTCCGTATCGCCTCGTATGGGAAGGCAAAGAATTGCACGACGGGGAAGCGATGTTATTAAACATCAGCTCCCACGGTTTGAAATTGCGTTGTGACTATCTATTCCCTTTGTCTGAAGGGTTAAAAGTTGCCGTCACCATCGACCTCGTCCCGATGTTGAAAGCAATCGAAGCGACCGGTCACGTCCGACACCGCAGTCAAATGGGCAGCCTGTATGATTACGGCATTATGCTTGAATCGAGTGACGAAGAAGCGCAACAGCTCGTGACGATGATTAAGTCCTATGCACGCGAGAATCAATGAGGGAGTGTCTTTTGACACTTTCTCATTTTTCGTTATTTGAAAACGGGGTATACTATTGAAAACAGTATTTGATGTGAGGTGTCGGCATGACAAGAAAGTTTTTATTAATCCCATGGGGTTTGGCAATTGCGATTGCAGTCCTAGGACCAAACGAGCCGTTCTCGAGCCGATTTTTACTCGATTTTCTAACGTATAACACCGACGTATATGAAGGATATTCCCTGTCTTTGTTTAGCATCTTAGGTGTGTATCCACTCGCTTTATTTCCGCTCCTGTGGTCAGAGGTCAATCAGTTAAGACCGAATCCGCTTTTGCCAGCAGCGACCGGTTTCGTCGTCGGTGGCTTTATCATCGCGCCTTACTTGGCCTTCGCCCGGCAGTCGCCTTACCCGACACCAATCAAGCCGCTTCCGACACGGATCCTCGGCGTCGTCTTGCTCGCCGTGACAATCGGGTTATTCATCGCAGCCGCGACGACCGGTGATGTGAAGACATACTGGACATACGTGGAACAGAATCAGTTCGTCCGGACGATGACAGTTGACTTTTTCTTACTTGCCTTCATTCAAATCACGCTCATGAACCGTGACGCGAAGCGATACAAAATGAGCCTCTGGCCACTCCCTTACATCCCGCTATTCGGGTTGTTGTTTTGGCTCATCATTCGCCATAAGCAGCCGTTCAACGAAGCGCCAACAAGGCGCCCCCGGCACGCATAAGACACGGACGCCCGACGCGTAGATTACGTTATAGGGCGTCCGTGTTTCTTCTGTTGTTTGATTAAGGTATGATGGACGTTGAGACAAAAGCACTTAGAAAAGTGCAAGAGAAAGTGGGAATGAAACGATGCGTTATTTTAAAGTCATGACACATACGAACGACAAGCAAGAGGAAGTCATCCTCAGCGAATACCATAAAGTGCCTGAGAAAAAGGTCGACCAATTTTTAAAAGACATGCTCGAACTCGACATGTATGAAGAGAACGTCAGCTTAAAGGAGTGCCAAGTCGCCAAAGACCGTTGGGAATGCCCGGTCGGTGACTTCGTCATCGTCGAGTACTTCAACGAAAAAGAGTTTGACCGCATGAATGAGTTCAAGGCTGTCAAGAAAAAATGAACGCAAAAGGAGAGGACCTGATCGAAGGTCCTCTCCTTTTTGTTATTCGTTATCTTCTTCCGGGTCCGGGTCAGGATGTTGGGTCGGCGCCGGTTTTTTAGCTGGATCGGATTGTTCGTCTGGCTCCGGGTCTGGATGGACCCCTGGCTGAGATTCGTCACGTTTCATCAAGCAACCCTCCTTTGCGATAATTCATTCTTTCCACCGCGTCAGACTTCTGAAACGTCAGTGAATGTTTTTGTTGCCAATCACGCGACGCGAGATGGCTTTCTCGATTTCAACGATGACAAAGACGATGAACCCGAAGACGACGGGGAAGAACCAGTCACTAAGCTCGAGCGCGGCTGTTCCGAACAACGTATGCATGAACGGCACATACGTGATGAACAGTTGAAGCGCGATCAACAGGCCAGAGACGAGAAACGCAATCTTGTTATCGAAGAAATGGCGATTGAACGCTGGCGCGAGTTCCGTCCGACAGTTGTACAAGTGGAACAACTGGGCCATGACGATCGTGTTGAGCGTAATCGTCTGCAACTTCGCCGTCGAGAAATCATAGTCGGCGAGTAAATAGTTGATAGCGAGGCTCCCTCCCCCAATTAAAATCGAGACGAAAATGATTCGGAAGACGTAATACTTACTCAAGAGCGGCACGTTCGCCGGGCGCGGTGGGCGTTTCATCGTGCTCTCCTCAAGCGGCTCGAAAGCGATCGCGAGCGAGAGCGTGATGGCGACGACCATGTTGACCCATAAAATCTGAACCGGACTGAGCGGCGCGGAAGCCCCGAGCAAAATGCTCATCGCGACGAGGAGCGCCTGTCCACCGTTCGTCGGTAAGAGGAACAGGATCGTCTTCTTCAAGTTGTCGTAGACGCGACGCCCTTCACGGACGGCGTTGTAAATCGTTTTGAAGTTGTCATCGACAAGGACCATCTGCGACGCTTCTTTTGCGACCTCCGTCCCTTTAATCCCCATCGCAACCCCGATATCGGCCCGTTTCAGAGCCGGGGCGTCATTGACACCGTCACCGGTCATCGACGTGATGAACCCGTTCTGTTGAAGCCCTTTGACGAGACGCAGTTTGTCGTTCGGGCTCGTGCGTGCGAAGACGTCGTTATGAACCGAGGCTTCTTTAATCTCCTCGTCGGACATGTTCGTCAATTCTTTCCCTTCGAGTGCCCCTTCGACTTCCATCCCGAGCTCACGGGCGATGGCGACGGCGGTGTCTTTATGGTCACCGGTAATCATCTTGATTCGAATCCCTGCGTCACGACAAGCCGCGACCGCTTCAATCGCCTCTGGGCGAGGTGGATCGACGATTCCGTACAGGCCAAGGAACGTGACTCCGTCCTCGACGTCTTCATGGTCGACCGTCTCTTTTGAAGAATCGACACGTTTGAAGCCGCCACCGAGTACACGCTGACCGCGGTCGGCGATCTCTTTCCGTTTCTCATCCCAATACGTACGGTCGAAATCAGCACTCTCCGCCATATCAAACAGACGATCCGGGGCCCCTTTGATGAAGATCATCCGCTCGTCTTTATAGTCGACGAGGGTGGCCATATATTTATATTCTGAGTCAAACGGAATCTTCGAGATGACTTTCAACCGTTCGATCGGTTGCTCGGCTTTCTCGGCGAGCGTTAACAAACACGCCTCGGTCGGGTCCCCGTTGACGACCCATTTGCCTTCCTCTTGATACAGTTGGGCGTCGTTACACGTCTTACCGACCGTGAGCAAATCGACCATCGAGGGGTCATCATCGAGGTCGAACGGTTGTCCGTTAAGCTCGAGGTCGCCGTCCGGGGCATACCCGCTCCCTGACACTTCGATATCATGGTTTGCCGTCACGACTTGTTTGACGGTCATTTCATTCTTCGTCAACGTCCCGGTCTTATCCGTACAGATGACGGAAACGGCACCGAGCGTTTCGACTGACGGCAGACTTCGTACAATCGCTTTCTTCTCGGCCATGTTGCGGACGCCGAGCGCGAGGATAATCGAGATGACGGCCGGGAGACCTTCTGGGATGGCAGCGACCGCAAGACCGATCGTCGTCAGCATCAGTTCGATCGGGTCATAATCACGGAAGAAATAGCCAAACGCATAAATGGCGATTGAAATGACGAGGATGGCGATTGACACCGTTTGACCGAACTTCGTCGTCTGACGGATGAGCGGTGTCTTCACGGTCTCGACTTCAGCGATCGAGGCGTTGATTTGACCGAGCTCCGTGCCTTCTCCGATGGACGTGACGAGTGCTTTCGCACTGCCGGTCGCCACACTCGTCCCGGAGTAGATCATATTCTTCCGGTCTCCGAGCACTGCGTCTTCCGGTACGACTTTAATCTTTTTCTCGACCGTCGTCGCTTCACCCGTCAGTGCGGACTCTTCGACTTTAAACTTCTCGGCATGAACGACGCGGGCGTCGGCCGGTACTTTATCTCCTGCCGCGAGCACCATGACATCACCGACGACGAGGTCACTCGAATCGACTTGAATCTGTTTCCCGTCACGGATGACGCTCGCTTTCGTCTCAAGCAATTTTTTAATTCCTTCTAGTGCCTGTTCGGCTTTGTTTTCCTGAAGATACCCGACGACCGCGATGATTGTCACGACGAGCAAGATGACAATCGTGTCGATATATTCCCCGAGGAATCCGGTCACGACGGCGGCACCGAGAAGGACGTAGACGAGGACGTCATTAAACTGTCGTAAGAACTTGATGATTTCTGGCGTCTTCTCCTTCTCGGGTAACACGTTCTTCCCGTATCTTTCTTGACGGCTCGACACTTCCTCTTTTGATAGGCCGTTGTCGACGTCTGTCTCGAGATGCTCCCTCACCTGGTCCGGTTCGAGGGCGTGCCACTTTTGATTCTCGATCTCCATCTCTGCTTCTCCTCCTCCAATTCCTTCTATCTAAATCTACTTCTACTTCATGTTTCCCACTCCGGCGCATCCTGACACATTTTCACACTTTTTTTCAGCACATTTTCATATTTGACCAACTATATTTTTCCAACCATATGATTGGAAACGTTATCATCGGAATTTCTTATGTCAGTTCGATGAAATGGCTTTACAGGAGCGATCGAATATTTAAATATAGAAGAAATACAAACGGAGAGAAAGAGGTACAACACCATGGTGATCATACAAGGGATAGCACTGTTACTATTGATTCTCGCACTTTTTACATTGTTCAGTTACAAGGCCCCGTTCGGCATGAAAGCGATGGGGGCGCTCGCCGGGGCCGCCATCGCCACGTTCTTGGTCGAGGCGTTCAACGCCTATGCGATCGGAGGGCTGTTGCCTCTCCCGCTCTATGAAGAGGTCGGCCAAGCCGCCGGGTCGCTCTCGGGACCGGCTGCCGCGGCACTCGTCGCCATCGCGCTTGGGATCAACCCGGTCTATGCGCTCATGCTCGGACTTTCCGTCGCTGGTTTCGGGATCTTGCCGGGATTCTTCGCCGGATATATCCTCGGATTGGTCGGTCGTCGGATGGATCGACACTTACCGGCCGGTGTCGACATGATCTTCTACGTCATCGTCATGGCACCGCTCGCTCGACTCGTCGCGATTGGCGTCGACCCAATCGTTTCGAACACGCTCGCCCAAATCGGGGCGGTCATCGAACTCGCGGCAACACAGAATCCGATTATTATGGGGCTCGTCCTCGGTGGAATCGTGACGGTCGTCTCGACGTCACCACTTAGTTCGATGGCACTCACGGCCATGCTCGGCCTGACTGGCGTGCCGATGGCCATCGCCGCGCTCGCCTTAACAGCATCGATCTCAATGAACTTTTTACTGTTCAAACGCTTGAATATCGGGACGAAAAAAGACCAACTGTCGGTCGCGATCGAACCGCTCACGCAAGCTGACCTCATCTCGGCCAACCCGATTCCAATCTATAGCGTCAACTTTATCGGTGGCGCCATGGCCGGTCTCGTCGTCGCGATGACGGGAATGGTCAATAACGCGCCGGGCTCGGCCGCAGGTGTCCCTGGTCTCCTCGTCATGTATGGGTTCAACGATTGGCAAACCGTCACCGTGACGGCTGTGATTGTCTTCGGGATTGGAATCGTCGCCGGTCTCGTCGGCAGCAAGCTCTTTAAAAACTTCCCGATCGTCTCGCAAAGCGAGAAGACGATTGAAGCAGAAGAAGCAGCATAAAAAATTTGGACGTCCCACGGGACGTCCGAATTTTTTGGTTAGAAATCGATTGTACGTTGTTCGTCTGAAGACAAACGGGCCAGCTCGATGACTCGTGTCGTCAAGAGCGCGTCACTTAGCGGGACGAGCGGACGGCGGGCGATAAAACTAGCTGCGAGTTCCCGGTAAAAGTCGGTGTAGCGACCAGACTCGATCGCGACCGCACTCGTCTCGCCTTGGCTGAGCGTTCCCGTCTCGAGGACGTCCGGCGACAGATTCCCGTTCCGCAGTGCCGCTTCTTGCGGGTCGAGCCCATGTTTGATGAAACTTCCTTTTGTCCCGTGCAACTCGAAACGAGGTGCCTCGCCGGCGATGAACGGATTCGAGCGCAGATACACCCGCTTCTCTCCATGATGGAGCGTGATGAAGAAGCCGTCGTCCGATTGCCCTCCGTCGCGTTGAATCATCACGTCCGCTTGCACCCGGTCTGGAACACCGAACAAGACGAGCGCTTGGTCAATCAAATGACTGCCGAGGTCGAACAAGATACCCGACCCAGGCCCTGCGTTCTCCCGCCACCGGTCACGGACGGCGGGCCGGAAACGGTCAAATCGGGACTCGAATACTTTCCAGTCCCCGAGTTCCCCCTTTTCAAGTAGCGCCTTGACTGTCAAGAAGTCCCCGTCCGTCCGGCGATTATGGAACACGTTGACGATGCCTCGACTGTTCGCCTCAAGGTCGCGGAGCTTCTCGCCTTCCTTGACGCTCAAGAACGCAGGTTTTTCGACGAGGACGTCTTTCCCGGCCTTTAAACACGCCTCGACCATGTCGTTATGTAGATGCGACGGCGTCGTGATGACGAACAGTGTCGCCTCACTCTCGAGTGCCGCCTCGAGTGACTCGTACACGGTCACATCTGGTAACTCGCGCTTCACGTCGTCCGGCCGTGATGAGACGACACCCGTCACGTTATATTCGTCTAACGCCTTTAAAAAAGGTAAATGAAACGTCGTCGCCGAGAATCCGAATCCGACTAAAATCGTGTTGATCATGTACTCTCCTCCTATCGGTCATCCTTTAGTATAGCAAAAAGAGAGGTCGTTTGACCTCTCATGCACTGACGCTCGCCTCGAGCTTGTATTCAAACGTATTGTACCCATTCCTCGAGCCGACATATACGAAGCCGAACCGGGGGTAATAGTCGTTCAAAAACGCGTTGTCTGCGACACAGTCGAGACGGATCGGCTCGTCCCCGTCCGCTTCTTCGAGGACGTGTTGCATCAACCGTTGTCCGACCCCTTGCCCTTTCAACTGTTCGCTGACGACGATGCGGTGAATATATTGACCGTGCTCGCCATCTTCCCATAAGGCATGGTCCCACTCGTCCGGTGGAAGCAAGGCGATCGAGGCCAATATGGCATCTGCTTGTTCATATACATAAACGTCACCGCTAGCGATGTCGGTCTCTACCCGTTTCAACAAATCTTGCTCCAAATATTCCGTCCATTGGTCGCTTCCTTGTTCATTTAGCGCTACGGCTCGTTGTTCGATTAAGTTCGCGATGTTTGAGGCATCGCGTTTCGTCGCGAGTCGAATCATAACGTCCTCCTTAGTCATACAGTATTTGAAATACCAATATAACGGACGTGTCTGACCGATTTCAACCATCTTGCTTCATTAATCCGCCCGGAACAAGACGACCTCTCCCCCGTTCAACCGATAACTGTACGTGAACGTCGCGTTCAAGCTGTGTGAGACAGAGCAATACCGGTCGACCGATAGTTCGATGGCGCGGCGGACGCGTTCTTCGGGCATATCGCCTTTGAGCACATACAGAAGGTGAATCGCCGTGAACCGTTTCGGATGTTCCGTCGCCCGGACGCCGTCAATCTCCATCTCGAACGTCTCGAGTGGTAGCCGCATCTTATGAAGAATCGAGACGATGTCGATTCCGGTGCATGTGGCCGTCGCCTGTAAAAGCATCTCGGTCGGTCGTGGACCGAGGTTCAATCCGCCGACGTCTTCCCCCGCGTCAAGCGTGACCCGGTGCCCCGATGGCGTCATCGATTCGAACGCCATTCCTTGTTTCCAGTCCAGTTTTATATGCATCTTGTTTCTCCCCCTTTGTTTCGATAGCATACTATTCCCCGTAATGAGGTATGATAATGCTAGATGTTCAAATTGTCGTTAGGAGAGTGGATTATGGATTGGTCCGTCATTATCAGCTGGGGATTGTATGTCGTCCTTGGATTAAACTTATTATTCGCGCTCGCTGTCATCTTCGCCGAGCGCCGTGACGTCGGGGCCACCTGGGCGTGGCTCCTCGTCCTATTTTTCTTGCCGATTCTCGGCTTTATCGTCTATTTGTTTTTAGGACGCCAATTGAAGAAAGACAACTTCTTCAACTTGAGCGTCGAGGAGCGTTCGTTCCACTCGCTTCAAGTCGAGAATCAAATCGAACAATTGCGCCGGAAAGAGACGGCGCTCCAGCAACCGTTATTCGAGAAGTATGAGCAACTGCTCGAGATGAACCTACGCTCCTCGAAATCACTCGTCAGCGTCCACAACAAGTCGTCCATCTTACATGATGGGGAACAGAAATTCAAGGCGCTTATGGATGACATCCGGAACGCCGAGACCGAAATCAATATCCAGTATTACATCATCCAACGGGACGCCCTCGGCAAGGCGCTCATCCACGAATTGATCGAACGCGCCAAGGCCGGCGTCAAAGTACGTCTATTGTATGATGCCGTCGGGTCACGCAGCTTGCGGAACTCCGATTTTAAAGAACTGATCGCCCATAACGGTGAGGTCCGCGTCTTCTTTCCACCGACGCTCGGAATCATCAACTTCAAACTGAACAACCGAAACCACCGCAAGCTCGTCATCATCGACGGGAAGATCGGGTATGTCGGCGGTTTCAACGTCGGGACCGAATATCTCGGCCTCGTCGAGAAGTTCGGGTATTGGCGCGATACCCACCTCCGGGTTGAGGGTGACGTCGTCTATCATCTGCAGCACCGTTTCATCTTGGACTGGAACTATTCAGGACACGATAAGCACGACCCGGAAAACACGTTCTGTTTTGCCCGGCACGACATCTCGACCAAATCGCCGATGCAAATCGTGACGAGCGGTCCGAACTCGGACACGGAGCATTTGAAGAACATGATGATCAAAATGATCATGTCGGCGAAACATCGTGTCATCATTCAGACGCCATATTTCATCCCCGACGCGAGTTTCATGGACGCCTGCAAGATGGCGCTCCTTTCCGGCGTCGAGATGAACATCATGATTCCCGGGAAACCGGACCATCCGTTCGTCATGTGGGCGTCGCTGTCGTTCCTCGGCGAGCTGCTCGATTACGGGGCGAACGTCTATATGTACGACCAAGGCTTCTTACATGCGAAGACGCTCGTCGTCGATGATGAGATTGCGACGGTCGGGACGACGAACCTCGATGCCCGAAGTTTCCGCTTGAATTTCGAAGTGAACGCCCTCATTTATGACAAACAAGTCGCCCTCGAGCTCGCCTCGCTGTTCGAGTCAGATATTGCCGTCAGCCGACGCTACACGGTCGAAGATTACGCCGAACGGAAATGGACCGTCCGGATGCGAGAAGGCGTGTCACGCCTGCTCAGTCCAATCTTATAATGTCAGAATGGTCCGCTTCTCATCGGAGAGCGGACTTTTCAATAGTGAACAATGAATAGGAGGAAGTATGTTGTCAAATCAATCCATATGTGAAGCCTGTCAGCACCGAGTAGTCGATGTCATCGAGACGACCGATGACCCGGTTCAACCGTACCGTCTGTGCGCCTCGTGCCATGAACGACTGATGGACTATGCCTTGCGCCCGATCGAGTGGTACAACTTGGCAAGTGTACATGGATCGTTTAAGCCGATGCTACATGACGACTTATACGATGAAGATGGCACGGCGTGTCAACCGGAAACAGAAGTCATCGTGACGAGACAGGACTTGCCCCCTTCGCTTGAGCAAGCCCAATCCGATGTCGAGGCGCTCCTTTCGTTTGCCGTAACGAGGTGGTATGTCGAGGACGAAGTCATCAGTGCTTTGAAGCAACACGACGCGCTTGAGCTGCTCGATGCCTTGAAGACAAGATATGAGCAGACCCCAAACCTCGACGTGAAGGCCCGTCTGCTCGAAATCGTCGCTGACGTCATCCAAACACCGGCAGCCGACTGGGTACGCAGCCTCTGGCATGATGTCGACGTAGAGCTACTCGATTCACTCGCTTCTGCGACCGCGACCAGTCTACCGACCGAAGAAGGGTTGAAACGCGTTTACGACAAGTTGGACGCGATTGAACCGAAAGAACTTCCGAGTGTCGCATTCTTATGTTTATATCGTTTCCGTTCGCCTGACGTGCTCGATTGGATCGAGTCAAACTGTGACGCGTTCGATTCGAACTGGGCGAGACTCGCTGCCGTCAGCATGCCGACGTGGCATCGGATGAATGCCTGGTTAGAACGTGGACGGCCGTTCAGTTTAGTCGCGCTTGAAGCGATGGTCAGCTGTGTAGAAGGCCATGGTGGGTTGTATGTCGACACCCAATCGCCCCGCATCCTCGAGACGCATCTCGACGAAATCGAACCGGTGTTGACTGCGTACGAACGAAACGATTCCGTTCCCCGTGTGAGACGACAGGTCGCAATCCTCCTCCAAAATAAGGACGACATCTTTACGTGATTCAACTTAAGACAAAAGGGGGTGCCTCGTTCGCATCCTCTTTTTCTCTGCGTTGATTGACTAGCAGCACGTGCCTCAATTTTTGTATTCGATTTGACTAATCCTTGACAGTTTTTTAGATTCAGCACATTTCTCTATCTTTTTAGCTAATCCAATTCCAATTCAGGGTATAAAGTATCAATACGAACGTCCTAAGCTTTCAATTTCCACTCGGAAAGGAGGAAGTATGCGTTCGCGCATATGTCACCTATGGCTGATCCTAGAGACCAACATGAAGCAACTGCAGCACGAATCGATCCTTCCTCATGGGACGAACTTCCGGTCGGACTGTTCTCATTTGACCGGTCCGGCCGAATCATCAGCTACAACGAGGCGTTCATCGTACTACTCGGTCTGTCCGTGCATGATTACCCTTCATTTGAACGATGCACGTCTGTTCAATTGAATTTGAGTGAGGCAGCAGAACGCGTCTTGTCAGGCGAGACGGTCCGTCTTGCCGGATGGCACCATCGCTCGAACGAGCAGGCCCGCTTCCTTCGGACGACGATGTCGCCTAGTTTCCAGAACGACCGCGTGACCGGAGGCGTCGGCGTGCTCGAAGACGTGACCGAGCAGCGGCGTTACGAAGAACGGATGGAACAGCTGTCCTCCCTCGATCCGTTGACCGAACTGTACAACCGTAAGAAAGTGAGCGACTTGTTGATGGCCGTGGCCGAGCGTCCCGATGCCTCAACGGATGCCGCGGTCATCATGCTCGATATCGATTATTTCAAGCTCGTCAACGATACGTTCGGCCACCCGACAGGAGATCTCGTCTTACGCTCAATCGCCCAGCTACTCCGACGAAACATCCGGAAGACCGATGCGATTGGCCGCTGGGGCGGGGAAGAGTTTTTAATCGTCGCCCCGCATTCCTCACTCGCCGACGGGGTCCGTTTGGCCGACAAGCTCCGCCAAACCGTGAACGTCGAACCGTTCGGGCCAGTCCCTCACGTAACGTGCTCGTTCGGCGTCAGTTCGTTCGCCGGCGGCAAATCGGTCGAGCAAGTGTTACAAGACGCGGACGAAGCGTTATATGCGGCGAAACACCACGGTCGGAATCAAGTCTCAAGCAAGCAATGAAAAAAGGCGTCGCAATCCTCCGAGTTTGGAGTTCGCGACGCTTTGTCGTTAAATCGTGAATCGTGAAACGAGTTCTTGTAGTTCTTCTGCCATATCGGCGAGTTCTTTAGCGGATTGTGACACTTCCTCCATCGAACCGAGTTGATCTTCGGTCGTCGCGGCCACTTGCTTCGAGGCACTCGAGTTCTCATCCGCGATGTGCGCGATTTGTGTCGCCGCCGCTGATACTTCTTCGACGTTCGCGGCGATCTCTTCGACCGTCGCCGTCACGTCCTCGATGCGCGGGGTCATCGCTTGCGTCCGGGCCATGATTTTATGGAACCGGGCCGCTGTGTTCTCCGTCGTCTCGAGCCCTGCTTTCGTATGACCCGCCACTTCTTTCATCAAGACAACCGACTGTTCGGTCTCTTGTTTGATGCGTTCAATCAAATGGGCAATCTGTTTCGTCGACTGTTGTGATTGTTCGGCGAGCTTCCGTACCTCGCTCGCGACGACCGCGAACCCTTTGCCGTTCTCGCCGGCCCGGGCCGCCTCGATTGCTGCGTTCAAGGCGAGCAAGTTCGTCTGCGCCGCGATTCCGTTAATGACGTCGACGATATTCCCAATCTCGTTTGAGCGGTCTGACAGCGACTCGATGACGTGAGCGAAAGATTCGACCGACGTATCGATGGCGCGCATCTGGGCCACGTTCTTCGTCACGGCAGCGGTCCCATCCTCTGCTTCCATCGCCGTCTCGCGCGAGAGCTCTGACACGTCCGTCGAACTCTCTGCGATGCGCATGATTCCAGAAGTGATGGCTTGAAGTGAGACGGCATTATCGTCAAGTTGACGTTTTGAGTCGTCCGCGCCGGCCGCCATCTGTTGAATCGCACCGGCAATCTGTTCAGAGGACGCCGTGTTTTGAGCGGAATTGGCCATCAGTTCCTGCGACGATGCCGCCACTTGACCGATTGATGCATCAAGTCTTGAAACAATCGTCCGCAAAGATTGGGTCATCGCATTGAAACTTTCGGATACACGCCCGATTTCGTCGTTTGAGTCAACCCGAATCTGTTCCGTCAAATCACCTTGTTGAATGCGTGCGGCCCCGGCGGTCAAACGATTGAGCGGACGAACGATGGAGCGAATGACGAAATAGAGTAGAGCCGACGCGATGAGAATCATCCCCGCGATGACCGCGAGCGTCGTCCACAAAATGCCGACCGTCTCTTGGTCGATCTCGGCTTCGTAAAGCGTACCGGCGACTTTCCAACCGGTCAGTCCGTTCGTCATGAAATCCATTTGTTTCGCGTCACCTTCGAGCGTATAGGCGAAGCTGTCCGACTCTTTGCTGTAGAGCGGTTCGACCCAGTCGCCCGATGCCTCTTCCCCAGCTGCGAGCGTCGGATGGGTGACGAACCGCTCAGTCCGGTCGAGAATCGTGATATAGCCGTCTTTCCCGATTTGAATGCTCGCCGCGACGGCTGCGATGTCATTGACGTCGACATCGACCGCGATGACCCCTCGTCCATCAGTCGCTTCGCGCGACAAGGTGACCATCATCTTCTCTGACGCGGCGTCGACGTATGGGTCGGTGATGACGACTTGCCCAGCTGTCGCTTCGGCCGCCTCGTACCACGGACGTGTCCGCGGGTCGTAGTCATCCGGAAGTGTCTGTGCAGGATAGATGGTCATCTCGCCTTCGCCAGAGGCATAATAGATGTTGGTGACTTTCGGATGTGTCGCCAAATACTCGAGGAGCTTCTCTTCTAATGCCAGATTGTCACCTCCCGACTCCTAGAGCGTCGCATCGATGCGCTCGGCAAAGAAATCGACGTCACCTTTAATCGGACCAATCAAATTGTTGATCTCGACATCCATCCGCTCCACACCCGAGTGGGCAGACTGCAAAATTTGATCTTTGATTTTCTGTTTCGCCTGACCATAGGCGACAAGTCCAATCAATAAAGAGGGAACGAGTAAAACGAGTGCAGACATGATAATCAATTTCTGTTTGATGCTGATCGTGCGTGTTGACTTTCGGTTCATAAAACAACTCCAATCTCGAGCGATTGATCGTCACGTTACTGACAACATCGGACGAAGTCTGTGTTTCTTTATAACCCTCACTAAAATGCTTCTTGCTAGTTAGAATGTTCATAATTGAAAACCTTTTTATTCCAGCTTGCAGTCGACAAACGACAAAAACACCTGCTCGCGCAGGTGCAAAGGCTGTGTTTGTGGAGCCTAATTATGCCTTTTTCCATGTCGGTTTATAAATAGCAAGAATGCCGAGACAATTTCTTCGTAGGATTTCAACGGTTGGTATTTTATATGTTTTATAAAAGAGACGATAGTATGACGTTCCAATTCTATACCGTGTAATGTAGCTTGATAGTTCAGTTCATATAACAGTTCAGGATCAAGGTTTCTTTTCAATAGCAACCCTTCGCCCAAGCCTGCTCTCGCTTGTTCAGCCCGAAGAATGTAATTGTCGTCTCGGATGTCTTTAATCAACTGACAATAGAGACCAGATGAAGTTTTTTCGATTGAAGCCCAATCAAAACGTTTGACCGATTCCAATGTAGAATGTTTGAATACATCGCCACTCCAATAGTTGTACCATTCGACCTCGTCTGGTTTGAGGAAGATTGCTTCATCCTTTTCATACTCATACATATAGTGCGTCACGGTCTCCTTCGCTATGAAGGCCCGGTATGGCGTTAGCGCGTCGCACAGCGCTTTAAAAAATAAAACCCACTCGTCCGGCCGCTCATGGAAGTGGGCTTCAGAGAGGTTTACAGCTACATAAAAGCTACCAGGCAGACCCTCACCTCGTGTATGAAACGCCATCCAGCTTTTCCTTTGCTTGAGAGAGCCATAAAAAAGAAAATGACCGTCAAGGCCGTCCATCCACATGCTTAGAAACGTTTCATTTGTAAACGGGGTGTTGATCGGCTCATAGAAACCTAATTTGTCTATGACTAGACCATAGTCCGTCATGATGTTTAACACGTCGCGAGCTGTCTGTTGGTTCGTCTCGTGCTCGAAATGAAACTTCAACTGAATCGTATTCATACGCTATTCCCCTCCCCGCATTAGTCTTCAAGATACATAGCCAACTGGCGCAACTCGTCTTGAAGTGACGAGAGATCAACCGCTGAATGAACACCCATCATGTAGTCGTATCCGATGAACACTTTGAACATATACGCTTCGTCTGAGCCTTCCGCCTTATGTTCTAACTCGGTGTATAGCCCTTTCCTTAACATGAGTCGTAGCATGTTCGGGATGTGACACCGCGATAGGACGTTGCCTGTCTTCATTTTTTTACGCATGTCTCTCATTCGAATCGGATAGAGCGCATTGAACGCACGTCTTGAAGAGGGGTGATACGCATAGTCATGGAAACGTCGCTCAAGGTAGGAGACGGTCAACGTTTTCACGCCCAAATCATCCATCATTCGCTCAATCGCTTCAATGTAATTGGCTTCCACACGTAGATATTCTTCAAGCGTGAAGACAATCACGTCATACGTGTCACCGATGCATGACATATCGATCCATTCGTCAATCTTCCCTCTCGTGTCAGGATTGTATTTCGTCACACTGTATATATATATCCAGTCATCTTCTCCTTTTGATTGGAAGTCGTCAAAAAAGACGCGACAACGAGGTCACGTCCGTTCAAGCACCGATAATGGCATCATAATTGGCCTTCGTCCACCCGTAGGCGACTTCGCGAAGCGCGATTTCCCCGAACGTGCGCTCTTTTTCGTCAATCACTTCGCCTTGTTTTTGCTCGTAAAACGAGCGATACGGGTTCAACTCGAGCGCCCAGATGATCATCCCTGAGCTACTCATCGCTTCGACTGCCTTCTCGAGCAAACGTGAGCCGAGACCGTTCCCTTGATGTTCTTCGAGCACGTAGATGGCGTAAACTTCATTCGAATGGTCTGGATACTTCCCTGTCCGCTCTGCTCCGTAAAGGACGAAGCCGACAATTTCTTCATCGACGACGGCGACATATCCGTCCACTTCCCGTTGCGAGAGGGCGTCGCGGACCTTCTCGGCCCACTCAACCGCGTTCGATGACAACTTCAATAGAAAATCGGTCGGCACGATGCCCCGATACGTCGTCCGCCAACCGTTCACTCGGACGCGTGCGATTCCATACGCATCTTTCGGTTCAGCTACTCGTATAATCATCTCGGCCCCCTCCTAGCACAAGTTTTACAAGTATTTTACCACAAATCGCCACCTTGCAATCCATTAGCCAAGCAAATCCAAAGACAATTTAGCGACAAAAAACGACCGTGGTCTGTCCACGGTCGTTCATCTTACGCGACGTCTTGTTTCGGTGTAGGTGTAGCGGTCGCAGTCGTAAGTGGTTTTTTCAAGAATGAAAGGAGGAGTGCTCCAATCAAGGCACCAGCGAGAATCGCAAGTGCGTAAAGCCCCATGCTCATGACGACGTTTCCGGCTCCTTCAAGGAGTGGGAAGACGAAGATGCCGCCGTGCGGTGCAGGCAATTGGATGGCGAAGAATGCTGACAATCCACCGGCGATGGCAGATCCGAGAATCGCTGACGGCAAGACGCGAATCGGGTCAGCCGCTGCGAACGGGATGGCTGCTTCCGTGATGAAGGATGCACCCATGACGTAGGCGGTCTTCCCTGCCTCACGCTCTTGTTTCGAGAACTTCTGACGTGCGAACACAGTCGATGCGAGTGCGACGAGAAGTGGCGGGACCATCCCACCGGCCATGACAGCCGCCATGACTTCCTGGTTTCCGGCCGTGAGGGCTGCTGTACCAAAGACGTAGGCGGTCTTGTTGATCGGACCACCCATATCAACTGCCATCATGCCTCCGACGATGACGCCGAGCAAGACGGCGTTCGCACCGCTCATGCCGTTGAGCACTTCCATGAGCCATGTCATGAACGCGGCAATCGGTTCGTTGACGACGAGTAACATGATCATACCTGAGATGAATGAACCGAGTAGCGGGAACAAGAGAACTGGCTTGATTCCTTCAAGTGAGGCCGGCAAATTCGCGAGCGCACGCTTCAAGAACACGACGACATAACCTGCGAGGAAACCGGCGATGAGACCACCGAGGAACCCTGCCCCACCCTCACTTGCGAGGAAACCGGCTACGAGACCAGGTGCAAGACCCGGACGGTCGGCGATGGACATCGCGATGAAACCGGCAAGGACTGGAACGAGGAACCCGAAAGCGGCGCCACCGATCGTCATGAGTTGTGCGGCAAACTCGTTGTATGACGGATCGTCCGGATTCGCCGAGTTGATGCCCCAGAAGAAGCTGAGTGCGATCAAGAGACCACCCGCGACGACGAGGGGAAGCATCGCTGAGACCCCGCTCATCAAGTGTTTGTATACACCGGTACGCTGTTCTTTATTCTCGCCACCAGATTTACCAGTCGACTGATAAACCGGCGCATCTTGCTTCACGGCACGGTTAATCAATTCTTCCGGTTTCCGGATCCCTTGGGCGACCGGAACTTCGATGACGTGTTTGCCGGCGAAGCGGTCCATCTCGACCGCCTTGTCCGCCGCGACGATGATCGCTGTCGCTTTCGCGATGTCAGCCGACGTCAATTCATTTTTCACTCCGGTCGATCCGTTCGTCTCTACTTTCATCTCGACGCCCATCGCGTCCGCTTTTTGTTTCAAGCTATCGGCGGCCATGTACGTGTGCGCGATCCCTGTCGGACAAGCCGTGACAGCGAGAATGTATGGCGCGTCTTCGTTCACCGCTTTCGCTTCGACCGGAGCCGCTTCAGCCGCTTCTTTCTCTTCGATGGCCCGAATGACGTCATCGGCAGAAGTCGCAGCGTAAAGGCGTTCTTGGAAGTTCGGGTCCATAAGGAAGACAGATAATTTCGATAACGTTTCCAAGTGCTCATTGTTTGCATGCTCACCCGCTGCGATCATGAAGAACAAGCGGCTGTCTTGCCCGTCAAGCGCCTCATAATCGATGCCTTCCGAGCGTCCGAACGCGATTGCCGGCTCTTTGACCGCTTTCGTCTTCGCGTGTGGAATCGCGATTCCTTCTCCGAGACCGGTCGTGCTTTGCGCTTCACGCGCCAGGATGGCGTCACGATAGCCGTTCCGGTCCGAAAGTTTTCCGGCCCGGTCGAGCACGTCGACGAGTTCTTCGATGACGTCGGCTTTCGTACGGCTGCCGAGATTCAATTGAATCGTGTCCTTTTTGAGCAGATCCGTGATGTTCATGTTGTTTCCTCCAATCGAGATAGTGGGGTGACGTCGACTTCGCCGACCAAGCGGTCCACGTCTTGTTTCGTACAGAGGCCAAACGTATAGGCAGACGCGCTGCCGGTTGTCACCGCATAGCGGAACGCCTCCGACGCGTCGTGGTCGAGAATGTTGGCGACGAACCCG
Organism: Exiguobacterium sp. s150; assembly: GCF_018618435.1. Lineage (NCBI taxonomy): Bacteria > Bacillati > Bacillota > Bacilli > Caryophanales > Exiguobacterium > Exiguobacterium sp. s150. Next base: position 115,263 of record NZ_JACSMC010000006.1, read on the forward strand.
GCGACAAGCGAGTCACCGGCTCCGACCGAGTTGACGAGCTTCCCGTTCGGCGTATTGGCCGTATAGGCTCCGCTCGCGTTGACGAGCATCGCGCCGTCACCGGCGAACGAGACGATGACGTTCTGCGCTCCACGTTCGACGAGCTTCTCCGCAAAGGGGAGTGCCTGTTCGAACGTCTCGATGTCCGTATCGAACAGTTCGCCGAGCTCGTGATGGTTCGGTTTGATCATGAGCGGCTCGAGCGACAACACTTCGAGCATCGCTTCCTTCGTCGTATCGACGACGAATTCGGCCCCGTTGGCCCGTACCTTCTCGGCAAGCGTCCGGTAGAGCGTGCTCGGTAAGTTGCCCGGGATGCTGCCCGCGAGGACAACGATGTCACCTGGGCTCACGTGTTCGAACTGCTTCGTCAGCTGTTCGAGCTCGCTATCTTGAATGACGGGGCCGCTCGCATTGAGCTCCGTCTCTTCTTTGGCCCGAATCTTCACATTGATTCGGGTCTCGCCCGCGACTTCGATGAAGTCCGTTTGGACACCCTTGTCTTTTAGCGCTTGTTTAATAAATTCACCGGTCGATCCACCGACGAAACCGAGCGCGACCGTCTCGACATCATATTCACGCAAGACGAACGCGACGTTGATTCCTTTGCCGCCTGCGGTTTGTGTTGTCTCTTGAATCCGATTCACTTCTCCTAGCACGACTTCTGGTAACGTGACATAGTAGTCGATCGAAGGGTTGAGCGTTAACGTGTAAATCATTGGGCGTTCACCACCTTTGTAGTAGATTCGATTGAACGGACGTACGCGACATCTGACAGTGTGACGAGCGTCGCCGCCTCGAGCGGCGCGACTCGACTGAATGATCGTTTCCCGAATTTCGAGTCATCTGCCAAGATGTACGCCGTACGAGCGAGTTCAATCGCCGTTTTTTTGACGAGGGCTTCTTCTGGATCCGGTGTCGTATAACCGGCTTCAAGGTCGACGCCGTTGATGCCTAAAAATGCGAGGTCGACCCGATAGTTCATCATGCTCTCGCGGGCGTTATAGCCGACGAGCGCCTGGGTCGAGCGCTTTAGTTCACCACCGATGACGAACGTTTTAATATCGAGGTCGAACAAGTCGTTCGCAATCGGAAGACTGTTCGTGACGACGATGACTTGTTTTCCGGTTAAGAACGGGACCATCGCTTGTGTCGTCGTCCCGGCATCGAGGTAGACGGACATCCCATCCTCGATGAACGTCGCGGCCTTCCGTGCGATCGCGACTTTCTCATCGACGTGACGGTCACGCTTCTCTTCAAACGTCGGTTCTTCTTCCGGGTGAAAGACGAGCGTGGCGCCACCGTGGACCCGTTCTAAATAACCTTCTGCCTCAAGATCGGTCAAATCACGACGAATCGTCGACTCTGACGCTTCTGTCAATTCGACCAGTTCTTTCAATTTGACGATCCGTTGTTCCGATAACCGTTGCAAAATTAATTGATGTCGTTGTTTCGTTAACATCATATTCCCTCCGTAGTTATAATATAAAGCGTTTACATTCAAAAAACAATCAAAAACATTCATATTCGTTCATTTATTTTTTAATTGTCACAATTATAACATAAAAAACGGTCACCTAGTGACCGTTTTTGACTGTTCATTGTTGCTTTTGGAGCCATTCGTCAATCTTTTGGATTAAAACAGGGTGTAGCGGCGCCTCGATGGCATCACGATATTCTTTATGCAACTGAAGCAACGAGTGCGGCGTGGTCCGCTCGACGAGCAAGTGGTTCATGTCTTTCAAGATGTCGCTCGTAACGTCCCCTTTCGTCCTGACGGAATGAACGTGTTCCGGCGGGACTTGGACGTCACGGTTACCGGTGATGGCAAGGACCGGTACACGCACGTGCTCGAGCCGCTCGCGGACGTCATACGAGGCGTGCTCCCGAATCCACTTCGCATTGACGATTTGGCCTCGGAATTTGAATGAGGCGACGTTCGTCCGCAGCGAGCGTTCGAACAATTCATCTTGCCGTTTGCGCACTTTCGCCGGGACGCCGGTCAAGCGATAAAACATCCCTTTCAGTCCTTTGACGGACCCGATCTCATTGGCGAGCGCATCGGCTTGAAGCAAAAACATCTGTTTCGACGCGTCGTTAAATCCGGCTAAGAGAATCAAACCCGTCGCTTTCGTCTCGAGTTGAACGGCCGGTGCGATGACCGCCCCTTCGCTATGACCGAGAATGACGACGTCGGTCACCTCTGGCAAACGCTTGACTTGATTGACGACGGCGATCGCATCGTCGATCAAGTCGTGCAGCCCGACTTTGTTGAAGTCGCCGTCCGATTCGCCAATCCCTTGTTTGTCATATCGAAAGACGTTGACGCCCATCACGAACAGTGCCTCTGCCAATTTTTTATACGTTCCGAACGACGACGGACCCATGTTCCCATCGCGGTCACTCGGTCCGCTCCCGCTCAAGATGACGACCGTCTTTCGCGGCGTGTCATGTAATTGCAGTGTTCCAATCAATTCACCGTAAGGTCTTGTAATCGTTAAGTTTTGTTCCATCGTATCGCCTCCTCTTTCATCATACCGGACATCACGAGACGTATCGAGTAAAACTGATGAACGGACAGGTGGGGCATCCCCATCCCTCTTCTTTGATTGTATAAGTTAAAAGGATAATACTACCATTTGTCGAAAGAACACATAGCGTCATCTGATGGAGACGACAAGTCAAATTACAGATTATACGAGCAGGAAAGCCCATACCGGGCATAGCCCGCCTTTAGGCATGGGATGAACGTGAGTTCGGATGTGAAAAACATCC